>NZ_JBIVGD010000007.1:0-205060 GCF_044748465.1 Paenarthrobacter sp. NPDC089988 | reverse complement strand
CATGCTCACACGCGTGACAACACGCCGCCCAAGCTATCTCAAGTGGGGCCACACATAACCGTCACCCTGGGGCCAAAAACGCTTGACATCTTCAGCGTTCCGGTGTCGATAGCTCACTGGCCCAATCCTGCATGAGTTCGCAGGCTGCCATGTACGTGGACACGGGGTAGCTGGCGGACGGCGGCTTGAATCTCTTGTCGTCGGTTTCTGCATGGAGCGTCGCGAGCACCCGTGCATCAACGATCACGCTTGGGTGATCCACTTTGCCGGCACCTGCGAAGTACAGGAACTTTGTGAAGAAGTTCGGTCCCCAGTGCTTCAATGCGGTGTGGCTGGGCTTGAGGAGAAGGAACGCTGCCTTGGAATCAGAGACGGCTAGGCACGCCGCGTCGCGTAATAACTGCCCTGACCGAGTGGTGTCAGCGGCCACGGACTTGATGCGTCCGGGAGTGTTCCGGTGATTGGACCCGGTACCCCAGGCCAATGCGTGCCAGAACAGGCCGAGCGCTGCTGTTCCGGAATCGTCCCTCCGTGCAGCCGCGGCGAGTTGAAACAAACCCCGGCGGCTGATCAAGCCAACTTCCTTACCACCGTCTTCGCTGACAAGCGGAGCTCCTGGAAGGTGGCCTACCAAGGCATTCCATTTGCCGATGTTAAGACGGAAACCGTGGCTGTGGATAGCGTCTTGGCGCGGATACTCAGCAACCCATGCGGCCAGCGCGTCGGGTCGTCTTGTCATCGTTGTCCCTTCTTTCCGGTACGCGGCGGGGTCGATGAGCGTCGTGTCCTCGAGTTTGCACTAGAAGCTGGGTACACCGAGAACGTCGTACAGGAAGTTTTCAGCTACGACAGGAATTCCATACTGGCGGGCCTTCGCTGCCTTTCCTGACAGGCTGTCGGGATCCGCAGCGATCACAAGGTCAGTCTTCTTCGTGGCTCGTTCAGCGACGACGTAGCCCATCTCGGTGAGGAAGCTGGACAGCTCACTTCGCTCCCGGGTCATGGCCCCGGTCAAAACAAGTGTTGAACCAAGAGTGATCTTGCCGGTAACCGGCCCGGAATCAACAGGTGCCGTGGGCGGGTTCGTCAGTGCGTGCGCGACAACGGATGCATCTACGTCCAACAGCTTGGCGGCTTGATAGAGCTCGGCTTCCTCATCGGGTGTAATGATGCCGTCGGCCCACGCAGCGACAGCGAGTTGCTCGACGTAGTAGGCGTGAAGTTTCCGGCAGCGGTCCTGACTGATGCCGAGCTCATCAGCCAAGCGAACCAGGGCCCGTGTTTCGTGGACCGATAGGTGCAAATCCAACATGGCTTGACCGAGGAGAGCCAGGTACTGGTCATGCTCTTCCGGTCCGGTGTACTCGGGCATATGTACCGTTATGCGTGAGAGGAAGTGCTTCTCGACCGTACCCAGCGCTTGGCGTTTGTGGGGAACGAAAGCCGTTGGGCCGGGATTGCTGGATGGCCACGACATCGAGGATGCGATGTCCAAGGCTTGGGACCACTCCGGCCGGTCGGGGTCGAGGTCAATGTACCGGCTGAGAAGCCAGGCCGCTGCCTCTGCGTCATCTCCGGCCGAGTGCGCACGGTAGTTTTCGATGCTGAAGAACTCACAGCAGTGCGCCAACGACCTTGCGTTGCCGATGACGTAGTCATGGGCAAGGCGCATCGTGCACAACCCTTGAAGGAACCCGTCAGGGATTACGACACCAGCCCTGGCCAACTCATAGCCGAGGAAGTCGGCATCAAACCGCAGATTGTGCGCAACCATGATGCAGCCCTGAAGAACCTCCGTCAGCGCCGGGGCTACTTCCGAGAAAGTCGGCGCATCGAGTATTTCGGCGGCGCTGATTCGATGGATTCGTTGGGGACCCAGGTCTCTCTGTGGATTGACCAAAGTTTCCCAACGATCGACGATCCTACCGCTGGCGTCTACGCGCACCACGGCGATCTCAGCAACACGGTCATGCATCGTCGTGAAGAGCCCAGTCGTTTCGACATCGACGACGGCGAACATCGGCTCAGACATGTTCCACCGGCGCCGGTGCCTGCGAAGGCCACGGGCGCGCGACCGGGCCTCCGGCTTCCTTGAAATACGAGCGCGACTTCTTCAGCCGATCGCTTTCGATCTCCTGCCAGTAATTGAGGAGTTGAATACACCCGTTAGCAACACGGAGCGCCTCAACGTTGACCGGATCCTCACAAGCCGGACTGCTTTCCCACACGCTCTGGAGCGGGGGAGCGGGCCAGTCAATGTCCTGAAGCGGGGCCCGGCGTTGAAACTCGGGGAGCGGAAGGCCCGCCGCTTTGGCTTCCTTACGAGCGGCTGCCATGTTGGCGTTGTACTCGCGGCGGCTATCGTTCTCAGCCCAAAAGAGCCCTTGCAGGTAGCCGGTCCACGACGCGCAATCAGCAAGGAATTCCTCAGGCAAAAAAGCCGTGGCCTCCAGCACAACTCTTTCTTGACAGTGCTTCTGCGCCCTTGAGGTCAGGAAGATCGGCCGGTTGTATGTAAGACTCCGGAAGACCCGCTCATCAAAGCCATCGGTGACGACCGCATTCGTTGATCCTGCCCGTCCCGAACCCGTAAGAGATGCGGTCGAAACCTGCCATACAGCCCAGCGGCCATCGTGGACATCCAGGACCGCGATCCCGTGAACATCAGCGCCGATTACCGGCATATTTACCCCCATGAGTAGACGACGATCCAAATCATATGCGTGCTCACGGACAAAAAATTGATCCCACGATTCGACACGCTAGTCATTCGTACAGTAGCGAGCTTCTACCAAATAGCGGACAGCTTTTCACGAAAATGTCATTCATGAGGGCCGCTGCCTACGAGGGACGAGTCGAAATTGCGATCTGCTTGAGGATGCATTGGCCGCAGTCCCGAACAGTGCGCCAGCAGTGACAAAAGGGACCAGAACTCGGACTTATTGACGACGGTTTGTCCCAAGTCAGGCTCTCTGACAATGGTGATTTCCTCTCGATGCGATTGATAGAGTCGGGCCCATACAGGGGTTAAGACCCCGCTTCGGGTGAGGGGAAACAAATGGGGTTTGGGTCTTGGATCAGAGGCATCCTTGGTGAGACACGGGGTGTGCAGCACACGGATCCCGAGCAAGGAGTCGCCGATCAGCCCATCACGACATTGGCGACATCGTCGTATTACCAACAGTGCCTGGAAGTGGCGGGCACAACCACCTTTGCGAAGGACGCCGTTGCCGCCCTGGCTGACCGACAGGAATTCGGTAAGCGCGGCTATTACGAGGGGCAGGCCCAACTGCAGCGGGAACCGGAGAACCTCGTTGATGCAACGGCGGTGGCCGTCCTCGTGGTCGGTGAGAAGGTGGGCTGTCTCCCTTCCTACGTAGCCCGAGAACTGCCCCTTACTGTCGGAGTGAGTGAACCAGTTCTGTACCAGCTTCACGTATTGCGAGGCGAGAAGCTCTTGGCCAAGGCATTCGTTTGGCTAGGTGACAGAGAACCGCAGTGGACCTACTCGCATGACAATCCACCAGCGCTCTCGTCCGCGGAGCGAAGCAACAGTTCACATGTGGCTATGTCGACGATGGTCCGAGAGGCTGTAGCGGGTGGGGGTGAAAGGGCTCGACAGTTCAAACGTGGAATGGTTGACGGCGTTCACTACCTTGAATTGGTCGAGCCTATCAAGCAGCTTAAGCGTGAAGGCCGGCATGAAGAAGCACTCGTGCTGTGCTACAAAGCCATTCAAGCTGCCGAACAAGATGCCGGCGGCCGAGAACCCGCGCCTTGGTACACCGAGCAGGCAGCCATAGTCCATAGAAAGCTGGGGGAGAAGGACAAAGAGATCGAGGTCTTGAGGCGCTGGTTGGCGCGGTGCCCAGGCGGCCGACGCGCCGGAAGTAAGATCGCCGAGCGTCTCGCGAAGCTTGAGCAGAAATGAAGGCAAGCGGACCCGAAAGGTTGTCCGGCCCTGAGCCGGGTACCAGTGGTATGTTCGCCGTGCGGATGAGTAACCGGACACCCCCGCGAAAGCACTTTGGGGAGACTCTTCGCGCCAGCAAATATGGCCACCGACTGGTACGAGACGAGTACGCCCTTGTGAACAAGCGGAGATCAACTCGCCTAGCTCGGGAGCTATATACAGACGCCGCCTGGAAGATGAAGATCATCCCGAACGGAATACAGCTGCAGGCAACCGTCCATCCAACCGCCTGGTAATTGGACCGCCACTTTGCTTCGACCGGGCCGTCGCAGTGGAGGCCTGCCGCGGACCCGGGCGTCAGAATCTCGATCCCACTGCCTTTATGCTCCATGCCGATCATCGGCGAAGGTGCAACGGGCCCTAGGTGAGACACGCGGTCGAGCGTTCAGTAGTCGTTCGAACGATCTGCCGCTTTAAAAGCCGCCATGATTGCCGCGTAGTCTTTTGTAGTTTGGGCACGAGCGTCCAGGAAAGCTTCAAGTCTTACCGCAACGCTTTGCTTACCGTGAACGGCCTCGGCCCATTGAAGCAAAGTCTCATCCGAGATGCCTTCCCGCAGGGACATTCTGGCTTCACTCAGGTCTAGGCCGAACGCTATCGCGCGTACGGCTTGCTCAGCTTCGCGGAGACGCTCAGACAAGTTGGACTTTGGCACGGCTTCCGGACGCATCGCAATGACGACCGTTTTTATTTCGTCTTGTAGAAGTTTCTCTCTTTGGATCAGCCTGGTTGCGTTCCGTTCCAGCCGAACGAGTGAGGACAGGGTGTCGTCCTTCAACAATCGATTCCAGTCATGAATTGGATGATCTTTGACCTGAGCGGATATCACCTGAAATTTGTCATGGTCTAACCATCGATCAGTACCAACCTTTGGTTGGGTTTCAAAGGACGATCGTAGCGACGATTGAAGACGGTCCCAGTCCCGCTGCGCCTCGTTCGCTTGTTCGCGCTTTGACCGCCTTTTCTGTACCAAGTCGAGAGCAAAGCCTATGGCGGTGCCAGTTATGAGCGCGACAAGGACATCTGGAATGAATTGCGACCAGTTCGGAGGCCATATGCACAGTGTTGACGTGTCACAGAAGATCGAGGGCGCGTCAATCACCACTCGTATGCTCCGTCTGACGGGGCAGCGGAACTGCCGCAGGGGTGGGGTGGCGATACTCGCGGTAGTACCATCCAAGGGCTGCACTCACCCAACCCGCTCCAGCAAAGACCTTGTACTCAGCAGCTATGTTTACCCGGCGCCCCAGCCGGGCTCTCGACGCAAGTATCAGGCCGCTAACAAACTTGCCTATCCCAACCAGGACCATTGTGGGACGTGACAGACCATCAAATTGCTGGTTTAGACGTGCAATCATCTGTCCGTTCCTAAACTCCCGTTGCGTTATCCAGTCTTTCCTGGTGCGTTCTTCAGGAACCTGTGTGGACACCACTGCACGCTCCGCCCATATGCAGCGACCGCCCCTCTTTTGAAGACGTAGAAAAAGCTCAAGGTCTTCTCCACCCGTGAGGCCGTAGGCTTCGTTGAACCACAACGGGTCGGAGCCTTCAAACCAACTTGCCCGGACTAGGGTGTTGTTCGTGGCTACATATTTGACGGTACTGCCGTCCGGCCGTTGGAGCTTCTGGAAGTATTTATGGTCTGCAGGTGCGCTTGTGAGGTTGTACTCAACGGGTCCCGACACCACATCTGCATCATGCTGGACCATCTTGCGGACTAATTCACCAATCCATGTGGTGGCTGCCGTTTCGTCGTCATCGACAAACGCCACTGCATCCGGGTCGTACTCCATCGCTTTGCGTATCCCGGCATTTCGTGCTGCTGAGATGCCACGCCGAGGTTCGAGGACATAGTCGGCCTCCGGGGCGACATTCGTCGTTACATTGCGCGCGGAAGAAGATCCATCGTTGTCCACTACGACGATTCTGAAGATGTGGTCTGATTCCTGCTTTTGCAGCGAAATGAGTAGGGCTGCCAGGCCTTCAGGTCTCTTGTAGGTGGCGATCGCCACCACCACCCTGAATGACGCTAGGGGGAGATCCATCGGAGCGCTCATTTTACTCATTTCTCACGTTGGACTCATACTAGAGCGTCGGACGGAAGTCCGGAGCAAGGTTTGAGTGTGCGTCGGGCAAAGCTATTAGGGTTCTTAGGCAGGAACAAATTAATGTGCGACGAAACGAATCCAGACTCCCAAGTCGACCCGTCTCTGCCCCGAATAGCAATCGTCGCAGGAGAGTGGCATTCGGCGATTTCGGAAGGCTTGCTGGCGGGAGCGCAAGCTGCCCTGGAGGACGAGTCGTGCCGGTACCGCATCTTTTCTGTCGCCAGCTCGTTCGATCTTCCTCTCATAGCTCAGAGTGTGCTCGAGAGGAACTGGGATGCGGCAGTTGTTCTAGGCGTAATCATTAGGGGCAAGAGCGCACATTTTGAGCGACTCTGTCAGGTGGTTACAAACGGTTTAGGAGACGTAACTCTAAAGATTGGTAAGCCCATAGGCTTCGGCATCCTCATGGTGGATACGGAAGAACAAGGCCTTGACAGGGCGGGTCTTCCCCAGTCGAAGGAAGATCGGGGAAGAGAGGCTGCTGAATGGGCCTTACATACGACCCGACTGCTCCAGGAAATTCGTAACGATACCTAGGATTCCGCTCTGCGATCGCGGACGTAGTCTCCATCCTTGATGGTTACAACTTCCGGTTCGGCCGTCTTAGGTCCACTGCCCGAGGATCGCTGAGGGATCGACCATTCTGGGAGATCTCCCGGGTACCCTGCAGCCAAAGAGGTTCAAAGGCCCACCAATGAACTCCCTTGCACTCAAGAATAAATGAGTAAATGACTAGCTTCTCTAAACTGTCCACCGACCGCCCCAGACAATCGGCGGCCCCCAGAGGCCAAATTGATGGAAGGCCTGAAGGACGAGGTTCCCGCCGATCGGCTTCAGCGAGTGAACCTGGAGTGGCGCATGAAGCCCAAAATCCTCGCCTCCACGGAAACCAAAGTTCTAAAGAAATTCTTACCGCATACATCGACTCATTCCCCGATGAATAGAGCCGCATAATGAAGGTGGGACAAACCAAAGGGGACATGGATGCTTAGGCAAGACCGGCTGCGCTGGTCTTCCCGGCGCCCAAAGCCGAGCGGACGGGCTATGCAGCAGCGCCGGCTGGCATCGGACCGCGAAACCAAGACCGCACGTATCAAAACCTGGGTGCAGGTGTTTCTTGCGGTGTTCTTGGTGTTCGTAACGTGGCTGCTGTTTCCGGGTCCGCTTGAATCGGGTCCTGGCGCACCCCGCAATTTTCGCTCCGTGGAGCAAAGCAGCGTGGCAGCGATCTACACAAGTCCATACGGGGGGACAGGATTTTCAAGCAACCTCTCATGGAATTGGGAGATTAGCGGCGGTCGGTCAGAGGCTACGCTTTCTGCGCGCATTCAATCCTCGGAGGCCAGAGGCAGCCTGGTTCTGGGCGGGCCCATAACCAAATTGGTCACCGGTTGCGTCGTGAACGGGACCCAGCAGGAGGCAGCAATCGGGCTATCGGACGCGATGGGATTTGCCCCACCTCACAATGCAACCTTCTGGTTCGGAGGGCGTAGCGATGGCAGCATCGCTCATTTCGATTTTCCGGCCCCCGGGGTGAGCGGTGAAACAGTGATCGTGTGCACCGTTCGGGACTTCGGATCAGATCAACCCCCCGTGCACCGACTCTATACGCCGACTCTCCTGTCCTACTCCGAGGGGATGGAGCGCGCTTCCACGGAAGACCTGGAGAAAAACCCTGTTTGTGTGGAAGTTTTAACTAGCTCGCGTACTCGCGCTGAGAGTGAGTGTGCCGAGAACTTTACTCAAGTTCCTCTGTTGTTTCAGAGTGAGCAGCTGATAACTGTGCCCGAGGAGCAGTGGTATCGCGATGCTCTCTTGCTCGCACTGGGCGCGGCTGCGGGCGCGGCCGTTGCCTCTGTCTTGGAACTCGCAACGCGAGTCATGACGTCTCTTGTCCGTGGCAGTGCGCGCGTCTTACGGAGGATGTCGCGGAAATGGAAACTCAAGTGAGCTCTAACCATCAAGCGGTGGGGATTAGCGTCGACCCCTGATGTTTGCCTTGAGGACTTGGCCTTGCTGTAAGTCACGCTCCCGCAATTGTTGAACGCCTTCCCAAGGCTCCTTCACACGGCCCAGCTTCTCATCTGCGACAAACTCGGGGTATATTCCGTGTCTTTCGAGGTGGCCATAGTGAACTTCCCATGTGTTTCCCGGTGAAGGCACAAGCTTTCCAAAAGGGAGTCCAGTGCTAATCCACTCCACCATAAGGTCCCGGTCGTAGAGGCCGGAGCGTGTACAGATGTCGCCATAGACCATTACTCCCGGAACGCCACAGGGCGAACCCTTTGGAGGGCCGGCAGCAGCTGCCATCCTTGCCCGTGCGTCGATTTCTTGATCTACCAGGCGGGTGAAGTCAGCACGACTTATGAGCAGCAATCCGAGAACACTAATAACGCGTCTAATCCCGCTGGCCATGGGTCCCCAAAACTTCCGACGCCAACGGGGGGAAAACAAGGAGAGCAGAAGGGCGAAGGTTGTTACTGCTGCGACCCAGATCGCCCAGTTGCGGGTTACAAAAATGACCTGCTCCAGCAGGGTCAGCGACTTCCACCAACCGCCATCGGCAAACAGACGGCTTTGCTCAACAAGAGGTGTCAGCAAACCTAGCGGAGCCAACACAGGAAGACCAAGAAACCCGAGGTACACCCTGATGTGTGCTTTTAGACCAGGTTCGTCCTGGGAAGCCTTCGATGACACAAATAAAGCCTATATCGTTCAGTGCGGCAGACATGACGAGGCCACCTCACCAGTGTGCCTGCCCGTTCTTCTCCAACCGGTCAAAGAGCTAGCGTGCTGCGAAGGCCACAGGCCGACAAGTTGGCAACAGGTGGGTCTGCACGGGAGGAGGCTGCGACCCGATTGACTCCATCTCGTACCTGCGTGCTGCGGAAACAGCCAGCGCGCTTCCGCGATCCCCTTCGATTAGGAACTGTTTGGTGGCGTGACTCTTCAGTTTGTCCACAATCTTGGCAATTCTTGCCAAACGTCGAGCATCGTCCAATGACTCTGCAGCAGCGACCTGGTCCATGACTTCTTGAAACGCAGAACCTTCCATCCGGCGGATTGAGCCAGCACAACAAAGCCGGCAGCACCGCATGTTGGAGGCTGGCCGTAGCGGTGACCGTCCTGGTCAGTCGTTCACCTTCTGCTTATCGGCCGTTGTAAGTCGAGCCGTTCGAAGATCTCTCAACCTTGTGGAGCGTTTTCACGGCCTTTTCCTGGGCTCTGAGTTCATGCTTGCGGCGAAAACGGTAGTCAATAATCCAAAGCGGCAGGGGAAGATCCTGGCTGATCCGGTTCTGAGCGATGGCGTGTCTGGCTTTCCACCGTGTACTGACTTTCCACCAGGGGATATAGATCCTGGCGTGCTTCTGCGCGTATCTCCATCTGGACCAGCGAACATCCACCGCCCACCATTCCGGCGCGAGGCCAAATGATCGCCGCTCCGCATGCGTGGTCCACCTGTAGTGCCACCGTGCCAGAAGTGCCCATGAAGGCAGGTCGGCCAAGTCAAGGGCATGGGGAATGCGCCACGGCCGATTGAACGGCTTCACGACTACAAGAACTCCCGTGGGCTTCCGATTCCAACGAGTCCCGCGACTGTCCGTGAAGACCACGTCTAGCCTTGGATATTCGAAAGCAATACGATTACTTTCAATGCCAACGCAGTCCGTCTCGTCTGATGCATCCGGCAGTAGATACTCTGCTGCACCCCTGACATCAGCGCCAATCAACGATATCGGCCGGAAAGCGTACTTTACGTTGTAGATGACTTCCGGAGAGGTATTCTTCACAGAGCCTTTGGGGTACTCCTTATCTACCTTTGCGGCATCACCCAGAGCAGACCCAGGTGAGACCCATGCTCTTACGCCCCTGACATCGCCTCGGCGACGCTCAACGTATTCATGGCGGAAAACCGCCAGGGCCGCAACTAATGCGCCCACGGTTCCCACAGCCGCGAACAGTTGTGCCCACATCTCCACGAAGTGCATGTCCGACTCGGGCATGTCAGTGAGCTTGGTGATCAGCCCCACCGTCACGCTCAATTGCCATCCACCCGGGAGTCCCAGCGCTTTCGTGCCCCTTGGCGAGTGATCCCGAAGGCTCTGCCGATCTTGTCCCAGGAGAGGCCGTCGGCGCGGGCTGCGGCTACGGCCTCATCGAGTTGGCTCTCGATCGTCTTGAGTTTCTCGCCCAGGGTGCTGATGGTGTGGGCGTGCAGGTCCGGGGCGACGTGGCGGTGCCACACGTCCAGGAATAGTGGTTCGAGATCTTCCCGGTCGCTTATGTCAGCGGCGTCGGCGCTGGTCGGCGGTCCAGCGTAGATACGACCCGCGGCAGCGTCCTCGTCCGCCGGCTCCCAGACCCGTGTCCACAACCGGTCCAAGATAACGTGCTTCTTGAACGGCTCACAGCTGCAGGCGACCCTCCAGCCGACCACCTGCGACGGCGGCCGCCACGCCTTGCGGGTCGGATCCTCTTCATGCCCGACAGGTCGACCGTCAGGTGTCATCAGGTCTATTTCCATCCACCGGCCGCCGGAGCCGTACATGCCGTCGGCGAAGACGCAGGCGACGTAGCCTTCGTGGTCGCTGCCCTCGGTGAACCAGCCCATCGTGCTTCCCTTCATCGGCTTCCGGTTGGTACTGTGAACAGTATGCCGATAGCAACTATGGTTCACAATAGAGTGTTGTTAGGCAACCTTACTTGACGTAAACATGACTATCGGCACTTGAGTTATACGAGTAGAAGTAGATGAGATACCTCCTCGCTGCCTTAAAGCGATTTCTTCATCTTGAATTGGCTGCTGTCGTCGACCCCACTTAGCCTTTCGCGGATATGAAGAAACCCGCCACACGACACCACGGTGCCTGTCGCGATGGCAAAGCAAATGTGCCACAAGCTGTGGCACATTTGCGCGCGCGTCTGAAGACTGGCCGGTCACGGCTGCACATAGGACACTTCCAAAGGCTTAGTGACCTACGGATGTAGTTGTCCAGACTGTGTCTGGACAATTGGATCAGGGCTGTCAGTGGTCCCCGTTAGGGTTAAAGGCATGACGGACTCGCGTGACTTGGACCTGTCCTTTGGCTATCCGGACCTTCTCGAAGATCTGAAAGCAACAGTCAAGGCAGCCCGGACCAAGGCACTACGGGTGATTAACACCCAGCTCATCGAACTCTACTGGGCTATCGGTCAAGGGGTTCGGCAGCAGCAGGAACAGCAGGGCTGGGGGAGCGGGGTCATCAAACGACTCTCGGAGGACCTGCGCCAGGAGTTCCCTGACATGAAGGGGCTCTCACCCCGAAACATCCAATACATGACAACTTTCGCGGCTATGTGGCCCGACGGGGCAATTGCGCAGCAGGCTGCTGCGCAATTGCCGTGGGGACACATCATGGTCCTGCTCGACAAGAAACTCGAGCCGCAACTCACCGACGCCTACGCCGCAGCGGCCGTGGAGTACGGTTGGTCACGCAACGTCCTGCTGAACATGATCATGAATAAGACCCTGGAGCGTACAGGGAACGCCCCATCGAACTTTGCGCAGCAGCTTGCTGCGCAATCCTCCGAACTGGCCCAGCAGGTAGCCAAGGACCCCTACAACTTCGAATTCCTCGGGCTGTCGGGGGAAGTCGCCGAACGGGACCTGGAAGACGCTCTGACCAGCCGCATCACCGAGACTCTCCGGGAGCTCGGTCCCGGGTTCTCGTTCGTAGGCCGACAGGTGCACTTTGATGTCGACGGCGACGACTACTTCGTGGACCTCCTGTTCTTCCATGTGGATCAGAACCGTTACGTGGTTATCGAACTCAAGACCGGTAAGTTCCAGCCCGAGTACGCCGGCAAGCTCAACTTTTACGTAGCCCTGGTCGATGACATGCTCCGCCGCGAGCACCACAACGAAACCATCGGCATCCTGATTTGCGGTACCAAAAACGACCGCAGCGTCCGGTACAGCCTCGGCCGTTCCACCTCACCGATGGCCGTCGCCGCCTACACCTACGACAAGCTCCCCGCCGACGAGAAACTCGCCCTGCCCAACGAAGGACACGTCGTCGCTGCCCTCGAATGGGCCGAACCGCAGGCAAACGAGCCGGACGAGGAATAACCCGGTGATTACTGTCTCCGGTCAGGAACGACAACCTGTCGCTCTCGCCTCAGACTCCACCGTAACGCCCGTCGCTGAACGGGTTACCGGGATACCGGAACGTGCAACGGTACTCTGGGGAGATGGCCGACGGGGAAGCTACTGCGCAGACAACCACGCCGAAGAGCACGACCAAACCGAAGAACAAAGGCGCTTGGAAGCGGAAAAGCTTCGCCAAGCGGCAACGGGACGCCCGTGCGTGGCTTGAACGTCTCGTCCCACCCGAACGGATCACCGACGCCCGCGTGAACCAGCTGGCAGACTTCGTCGACAGGTACCGGCCCGGGTCCAAGTTCCAGATCATCGCCGATGCGATGGTCAAGAACAACGAAGTCCCCACCATGAAGAACGTCGCCGCCCGGTATGAATCCCGTAAAAACGCCTACCTGCGCCGCAACGCACCTAGCGCACCCGTGAACCTCACACCGGCCATCGTCGACCAGCTCACCACCCTGATCCGTGCCTCCTGGGAACGTCGGGGCCACGGACCCACCTGGACAGAGATCCGCACCGTCATGGGATGGGACCGCGGCCAAACCAAGCAGGCCCTCACGCAACTCCGCACCGACGGGCTCATCTCCTTCACCAACGACAGCGGTTCCCTCATCCTCACCGGCAAAGCCGCGAACCGCGGGGCGGCAGACAAGAAATCGGCCTGACACCGTTATCTATCGGTCTCAGAATCAGGATGAGCCGCCTGAACGGTTGAGTCTCACCGCTGTTCCGAGACGGCTGCCGAAGCCAACTCCTAAGGCCACCACCGAGTGAGCGAGTACGCGTCCACGGGATGTTCAGCGAGTACCCACCCTGTGAGTCCCTGTGAGTCTTGTGAGTCTCGAAAAAATTAGTTCACTGTTTACCAAACGCAGATAGGCGATTTCTGCCTTCGGCTTCAAGGCGTTTGCGTTTTGGGTAGCGCAGGGACACTCTTCTGCTCCTGGGTTTGAGAGAGACGAAGGTACTGGTAGACGGTTTCCCGGCTGATTCCGTATTCCTTGGCAAGGACCGATTTCGGCACCCCAAGGGCAGCAAGGCCAACTAGTTCTGCCGCCTTATCCAGAGTCAGGGACTTCTTACGTCCACGGTACGCCCCGCGCTGTTTGGCCAAAGCGATGCCTTCGCGCTGCCGTTCCCTGATCAGCGACCGCTCAAACTCAGCGAAAGCACCCATTACCGAGAGCATGAGGTTGGCCATGGGGGAGTCCTCACCGGTGAATACCAATCCCTCTTTGACGAACTCGACCCGAACGCCTTTCCGCGTGAGCGTTTGGACGAGGGATCGAAGGTCGTCCAGGTTTCTGGCCAGCCTGTCCATGCTGTGCACGAGGACGGTGTCGCCATCGCGCGCGAAGCGGAGCAACTCGGTAAGCTCGGGCCGGTTCGCGTCCCTCCCTGAGGCCTTATCCGTGAAGACACGGTCAAGAATTTCACCCTCGAGCTGACGCCGTTCGTTTTGGTCGAGAGTGCTGACCCGCACATACCCGATTCTCTGACCAGCCATAAGCGCCTCCAACCCCGGCATGTCAGGTTGAACTCTAAGAATCCCACCAGAGTATGTCCAAGAAAAGGCCATCGGACTCTAACCTGACGTGATTTCAGCCGCGCGCCTGACGTCAGGTTGGGGTGTACTTCAACCGAAGGAATGCGACCGTTGGCAGTCTGCTGCAGACCAAACTGAAAGCTGCCGGGCGTTGGATGGCAATGGCGCCAGACTGGAGCTCAGAGCTCTGCACAGCCAAGCGTTAGGGCCTTAGTGACTCCTGCAATTGCTGGAGTGCGTATCGGATGAGGAGCTCGGAACGATTGATCTCCCTTACATTCATGCCAGTGAACTCTTTCACTGCACGGCGCATGTTTTGCACGTTGGTGAATCCGGATGATGCTGCTATTTCTTCATAGGTGATTCTTCGGACGGCGTCGGACGTGAGGAGGAGTTCGAGAGCTTTGCGTGTTCTCAAGGCGCGAATCCGCTCTCCTAGATGGAGTTCTTCATTTTCGAAGAAGTAGAACAGCGATCGACGGGAAAGGTTGAACCTTTCGGCGATCATTGCCACATTCAAATTCGGGTTGCCATAACTGTCATCAATGTACTTCTTTACGGCTCTCCCGAGCGCTGGTTTCTGCGCCTCTTCGTCGATCGGCGCCCCGAGAAGGGAACCCACTAGGGTTGCCATCACGGATCGGAGGATGTCGGCCGTACCTGAAACTTCTTTTTGGATGCCCGGCCGCTTCCAACTCATAAGCGCAGGAATCACGAAGGTGCCGACAATTGGATGCTTTGCGAGGTCAGGTGATCGAAGCAGGGATCGCATCGCAGCCTCGCTGATTTCCAAGCTGCTACGGTCGACGTTGAGTTGCAATGCGTGAAAGCCTTTGGGGGCATCGAAGCTTCCGCCCACCGAGGCATCGATAAACCTGACGGAACCCGGTGATACTGGGTCATGCACGCCGTTTAGAGCGAGGGTTAAGGCCCGAGCTTCGCGAAAGTAGACCAGGCGCAGATCGGCGCTGTCGGGATTTGGTGCCCATGAGCCCAATGCGGGGCCGTTCAACATTTCTATGAGGCTGAACCCTGGCCCGGCAAGATTAATTGCTGAAGGGTTGAAGGAAACAGGAGTCTGCCGTGCTGATTTTTCCAAACGCATCGGCGTTTCGACGGCAGCGCCGTACCAATCTCGCCAATGTTCGAATCGTTGTTCGGGGTTGAGCCCCTCCGGCACGGCATACCGCACCAGGCGGCCGCTATTGCCGTCAGCAGGTGGGGGCATGCCATCCTCCTTCGCCATGTGAACCTAATGGCTTTACGGGAACGGCCACGTCTTGGGAAAAGTTGCGTGGTTTCATCGACTGCTCGGGGAATCTCGTCAGGACACCATCTTATCCAGCACGCCTTTGCTGTCCGCTGAGTTGAGATGTGGCTGCGAGATCATTTACTCGGTGCGGGTCAAGGGCATATTCGACGGCAAGAATGCTGGCCCCTACGACTCCAGCTTCGGGCCCGGTTTCGGACTGGGTGATAGTGAGGTGCTGGGTCGCCAACGGTGTCGAGCGTGCATAGATCGTTTCACGGATGCCGGCCATCAGATGTTCTCCTGACCGTGCAAGCGATCCGCCGACGACAATCAACGAGGGGTTGATGAAACTCACACACATGTTCAGCATTTCTCCGATGTCCCGACCCGCCTGCCGAACTGCTTGAATTGCAGCCAATTCACCGGAACGGACCAGCGAGACAACATCGTCTCCGGTAGATGCGTTCAGTCCGTTGTCTCGGAGCTGCGCGGCGATGGCAGGAGCGCCGGCGATAGCTTCTAGACAGGCCGTCTTGCCGCAGCGGCACTGAATTCCTACCGCGTTGGAGACGGCTATATGACCAACGTCTCCAGCGACTCCTGCCGCTCCCCGCTGTAAGGTTCCGCCACTGATAACCCCGGAGCCGATACCGGTGGCGACTTTGAGGAAGATCATGTTGTCCTCGTTGCGCCAGCATGTAGCCCGCTCACCGATCGCCATGATGTTGACATCATTGTCCACGAGTATGGGAACCTCGAAGGTCCGCTGGAGGTAGGCCGGGACATCGAATCCGTCCCATCCAGGCATAATCGGCGGGCTGGTCGGCTTTCCGGTGGAGTGTTCAACGGGACCGGGAAGCCCAATGCCGATTGCCACGATGTCCGATGCTGGCCGGTTCATCGCTTTTAGATGACTTTCCAGCGTAATCGCTAGCCAGTCAAGAACAATTTCTGGTCCGCGGGAAATCTCAAGTGATTCTGTTGTTTCGATCAGAATCCCTCCCGACAGGTCGGTGAGCGCCACGGTTACGTGCGTGGCCCCGACGTCAGCGGCGGCGGCCACCCTCGCACTGGGGTTGAAAGCCAAACGCGCCGAGGGTCGGCCGCCTGTGGACGCCGCATCGGACACAGGTACAACTAGGCCGAGTTCCAGGAGTGGTTCAAGTCGAGAACTGATGGCCCCTCGACCCAAGCCTGTTACCGCAGCCAAGTCTGCCCTTGTTCGCGGGCGCCCGTCCCGCAGGATACGCAATAATTCGCCGGGGCCGTCGTTATCCATATCTCTCCGTTCGGGGTGTCAAAATATCTGGCTGGTGAGCTTGAGCGCTGAGGCGTCCAACTCACAGACCTAGGGGGCCCTCTGTCCACTCAGTGTCAAGTTCGCGCTCCACCCCGTCCAGTCGCCGGCGCCAATAGCATCAAAAAGTGCAGCTTCCGCCTGCGTCCCGGCGGCTTAAACGTCAAAAGATGCAGACTTTTGCTCGGAGACTGACATAAGCGGCGTGCTGAGTGTCACTCTTTCGGCATGGAAATCCACGGCGTCACGGTAGGCCTTCGACTACGAAGCCGGTCAGGCGATGTCGAATTCAGGTTGAGATTCACAGCAGAGCGTCGGACAGCCACAGCGGGTATACCGGCAGATCGTGGCAGTCAGTAACGCCGGTGCAGCGAGTAATCGTTCGGACGGCGTCGGCGCGACCACCCAGAGGCGTCGAACGCGACAAGGCCGCTCTAACTGGCGGCCTTTCGTAGACCATCCGAGGGCCAGCGAGCTGATGCTCTACCTCCATTGGCAAGCAGCACAGTGAAATGAGAAAGCAGTTCCTATGAGAGACACGATGACAGCAGTGCGACTGCATGCGCCGGGAGACCTTCGACTTGACGAAGTCCCTGTGCCCGAGCCTCGCTCGGGTGAAGTTCTGGTCAAAGTCTGGCGAAGCGGTATCTGCGGTACGGACTTGCACATCGCCAAAGGCACATTCCCGGCACCCAACCTGCCACTGACCCTGGGGCACGAATTTTCTGGAACTATTGTCGGCCTCGGTTCGAACGCCGGCGCTCTGGCCCTGAATGACAACGTCGTCGTCGACATCAACATCGCCTGCGGCCATTGTTTTTTCTGCCGGCGAGGCCAGAAGCTTTTCTGCCGGGAGGTATCGCAACTCGGAGTCCATTCCCCTGGCGGACTCGCCGAATACGTCGCCGTACCTGTATCAAACGTCTACGTTCTGCCGCAATCGCTGAGCCTCGACGCGGCGGCGTACGTGGAACCACTTGCCTGCGCGATTCATGGTCAGGACCGGATCGGGATCAAGTCCGGTGAGCGCGTCCTCATCATCGGGGGTGGCCCGATGGGCCTCGCTCACATTGCCTTGGCCAAACTCGGCGGTGCGAGCAACGTGATCGTTTCAGAACCGGATCCGGACCGTCGCGCGGTTGCCGAACGACTCGGTGCCGACAACGTTCTCAGCCCTTTCGACAGCGGCTTCGCAGAGGAGATCTCCTTCATGACCGACGGGGCGGGACCCGACGTGGTCATCGAGGCCGTCGGCTCCGTTCCTACCTATGAAGCGGCGATTTCCCTCGTACGCCGCGGTGGGCGTCTGCTTGCCTACGGAGCGGCGCCTCAAACGGCCTCCATGTCTCTGCGGCCGTTCGATATCTATTCCAAGGAGCTCACCATCGTCGGCTCGTACGCGGGCACCTATGACACCTGGCCCCGGGCCATAGAGCTGCTCGCGTCAGGACGGTTCGACCCGGCCCTGATTGTTGACTCCGTCCGGCCGCTTAGCGAAGCGATCGAAGCCATCCGCGGCCTGGAGACGGACAAATCGATTGTCAAAGTCCACATCCAAATGATTCCTTCCACCTCCTAACGCTCGAAACAACCGTCCTATTTCGATGAAGAAAGAGACCAAAATGAAAGCTAGCCAGAAACGGACCGCGAAGCTGCGGATCGGGGCGCTCGGCATAATTACCGCTGCGGCGGTAGCTTTGAGCGGCTGCGCTGCCGGCGCACCCCAGAACGACTCAGGCAAGAAGACGCTGAATGCCATTTTCCTCCCTGCCGACTGGGGCAAGGTCGTCCAGGAGAAGCTCGCCCCCGAGTATGAGAAGGAAACGGGGGTGAAGGTGAATGTCGAACTCGTGGGCCGGGATGCGATCCACGAAAAGATGGCCACCCTCTTCGCCGGGCAGGACTCCAGCTACGACATCTTCAACGTTGACTACAACTGGATTCCGGAATTCGGTAAGGGCGGCCACTTGGTTCCCCTGGACAACGCCATCCAGGACAAGGAGGACTTTCTGCCCTTGAGCCTCAAGGTCGCCACCTGGGATAACAAGCTCCTGGGAATTCCGCAGACTGTCCACCCGGCGACGCTCTGGTACAACAGCGCACTTTATGGCGATCAGACGATAAAGGACCAGTACCAGGCCGAGACCGGGCATGCGCTTGCTGTACCGAAGACGATGGACGAGTGGCTGACCCAGGTTAAGTTCTTCAACGGCAAGACTTTCAAAGGTCAGAAGCTTTCGGGATGGGCCGCCCAGGCCGCCAAGGGCTTTGGCAACGTGCACACGTGGCTGAGCTTCGCTTATTCATTCGGCTGCAATCCGTTTAACGCCGACTTCACCAAATCGACTTTGACGACGCCTGAGTGCATCGGGGCAACCGAGCGGTGGTCCGAAATGATGAAGTACATGCCCGCGGGAGCCAACGACTTCACATACGACAGCGTTACCACAGCGGCCCAGCAGGGCTCGATCGCCACGGCCATCCAGTGGTCCTGGGGCCAGACCGCCACCGACAACCCCTCCGCCTCCAAGACCGTCGGTGACTGGCAGATGACGACGATCCCGACGGGCCCGACCGGGCTCAGTTCGGCGCATCTAGCAGAATGGGTGATCTCGGTGTCCAAGTACTCCAAGAACACCGAGGAGGCCACGAAGTTCACGGTTTGGCTCGAGTCGAAGAAGAACGACGTCTTGCAAGCAATCAATGGCGGAGGGGACCCCGTGCGTGCCTCCAGCTACTCTGATCCGACCTTGACTGAGCAAAAGCTTGAGGGCAACGGAGCCGACCGCTTCCGGCGTCTGCCCACGACTCTGGAGGCTATGAAGACGGCAAAGCCCAGGCCGTTCTTCCCCGGCGAAGAAAGCTGGGAAACGGCCCTGAGCACCGAACTCAGCGCGATTTCGCTGGGCCAGCGCGGTGTACAAGAGGGTCTGTCCCGCGCTAACAACGCCATAGACAAGAACCTTTCGCTGTAATGACCACATCAATCACAGAGTCTCGGGTGCCACGGAAAGCCGCTCGGCCTTCCGGGGCCCCCGGGGGGCGCCGCGCCAAGAAACTCGGACGCTACTGCGCAATGTCTCCCGGCCTGCTGTTTTTGGCCGCGCTCTCCCTTTACCCCACGCTCTACTCACTCGTCGTCTCCTTCACGCGGTGGAACCTGTCGAGCGGTGAAGTGGCCCGTTTCGTCGGCGTTGACAACTTTGTCGGTCTGCTGACCGACGGGCTGTTCTGGAACTCGGTACGCGTAACCCTGGTGTTCGTGTTCTTCTCGGTGCTGTTAGAGCTTGCTCTTAGCTTTGGGTTGGCTCTTCTCTTTTTCCGCGGCTTTCCTGGGGATAAATGGCTCCGGGCCTTGATCATGATGCCTATGCTCTGCGCGCCGGTGGTCGTGGGCCTGCTGGCCCGCTTCAGCCTTGAACCCACGTATGGGATCGTCAATCAACTTATTCGGAGCATCGGTCTTCCAACCACGGAATTCCTCGGAAATGTCGACTTGGCGTTGCCAACTCTGATAGCCATCGACGTTTGGCAGTGGACGCCGTTCCTGTTCCTCATATTGCTCGCCGCGATGCAGGGCCTCCCTGAGGAGGTCATCGAGGCATCCAAGATCGACGGCGCTTCGTGGCCCCGCATTATCTGGCACCAGTTTCTTCCGCTGTTGCGCTACCCGATCCTTGTCGGCGTGCTCCTGCGGCTCATCGATTCATTCCGTGTCTACGACATCGTCTACATGACGACCCGTGGGGGACCGGTCGATGCAACTTCGACCATGTCCTGGCAGATCTACAACGTGGGGTTCCGCGCTTTCAATATCTCGTACGCCGCCGCGTTCTCGTGGTTGCTGCTCCTGCTCGTTCTACTGGCCGCCAATTCGCTCATGCGGCGAATGGTCGCACGCTCTTGAAGGGTTCCGTCATGTCCGTAGCGCATCGTCGCAGCATCAACTGGAACGTGGGAGTGCGTGCTGCCGTGGCCGTCATCTGCACGTTTCTCTTCATCGCCCCCGTCCTCTGGATGGTCACGACCGCCTTCAAAACCGGAAACCAGGCGTTCTCCGGAGAAATCCAGTGGTTCTTTACACCCACCCTTGGAAACTTCGCTCAAGTACTCGGCGGTACCAGGCTCACCTACGCCTTAATTAACAGCCTGCAGGTATCAGTGATTTCCTCCGTTGTGGCGATCCTGCTCGCCTCCGGCATCGCGTACCCCCTGGCCCGACACGAATTCAGGGGCCGAGACCAGATCGCGGGAACGATCCTGTCCCTGCGCATCGTGCCTCCCATCGTGACCATCATCCCGTTGTTCCTGGTCATGCGGACCATCGGCCTGAACGGTTCGCTGCTCTCCATCATCATTCTTCACGTATTCATGAATCTGCCACTGGCTGTCTGGCTGCTGCGCGGCTTCTACGAAGATGTTCCGAAGGAGATCGAGGAAGCGGGGGCTATCGACGGACTGGGCAACACGGGGATCTTTTTCCGGATGGTCCTTCCGCTGGCCATGCCAGGCGTCGCCTCAACCGCATTGCTGTGCTTCGTTTTCTCCTGGAACGAGTTTCTCTTCGCCAGCGTCCTGTCCAACGCCGGAAGCCAAACCGTCACAGTGGCCCTGACCCAGTACGTGACGCCCGTGGGGACGGAGTGGACCTTGATCATGGCGGCGGGAACCGTAGTGGCGGTGCCGGTATGGCTGGCAGCCCTGGCCGCCCAGAAATACCTCGTCCGTGGCCTATCCCTCGGCGCGGTCAAATAACGCGCCCTCCAAATCCCAGCTGAAAGGCAGTGCACTCATGTTCCGTTACACATACAACACTCTCGTTTACGGCGGCGAATCCATCGAGACCGGCATTGAGCGTATCGCCAAAGCCGGCTACAACGGCGTCGAACTGGTCGGCGAACCAGAACAACAGGACGAAGCAGCACTCCGCTCCGCCCTGAACCAGCATCAGGTGTCCGCCTCGTCCGTCGTCAGCATCTACACCCCGGAGCGCGACGTCGTAAGCTCGTCCCCGGACATACGCACCAACGCTATCAAATACGTCAGGGGAAACATCGATTACGCGGCAAGGCTGGGCGCGGAAGTCGTAACGTTCACTCCCACGGCATGCATGAAGATCGTGCCGGAAGCAGATATCAAACAGGAATGGGCCTGGGCCGTTGACGCAGCAGCGGAACTAGCGGCATACGCCGGGGAGAACGGCGTGCGCCTGGCATTGGAACCGTGGAACCGCTACGAAACGTACCTCATCAACAGGACCGAACAGGCGCTGCAGTTCCTGGACGAAGTCGACAGTCCGCATATCGGTTACATGGTCGACACCTTCCATATGTCGATCGAGGAACGCGACATCGCAGAGTCCATCCGCAAAGCAGGAAGCCGTTTGGCACATGTCCACCTCGCCGACAGCAACCGGGCCGCCCCAGGATACGGCCATCTGGACTTCGAACCCATCATCCAGGCTATCCTCGACGTCGACTACAAAGGCTGGATCTCCTACGAGCTGCTGCCCGCAGCCGGAGACGTCTGGGGTGTGCTGAGCGGTGCCGGAGCACCCGAGTTCAAAGACGAATACACAGCAGCGGCAATTCAGCACACGCGGGCGATTGAACGCCGGCTGGGAGGCCTGTAAATGCGGTCCAATCCCATCGGGCTCAGCACCTTCATCCTCGCCTCACCCTTCTCCCTCGACGAGGCGTGGGCCTTCGACCGCGTATCAGAACTCGGCTACGACGTCATCGAAGTGTGTATCGAAGATCCGCAAAGAATCACATCAGAGTGGCTTGTCCAACAATCCGAGAGGACAGGTATCAACGTCGGAATCTGCGGCGCATTTGGTCCGGACCGCGACGTATCCGATCCCGATTCCGACCGACGTGAGAGCGGTATCGCCTACCTTCGCGGATGTGTTGACATAGCAGCAGCAGTTGGTTCCCCGCATGTTGCCGGGCCCATGTTCTCGGCGACGGGGCGGGCGGAACTCTTGGAGCCTGGTGAGCGCCAGGCCAGGTGGCAAAACGCCGTGGAAAGCCTGCGCGTGGTAGCCGATTACGCCGCCGACCGCGGGGTACGTCTCGCTATCGAGCCGCTCAATCGCTTTGAAACGGACATGGTCAACACCGTCGAGCAGGGGCTGACCCTGTGTGATGACATTGGCAGGGAAAACGTGGGACTTCTTGTCGACACATTCCACATGAACATCGAAGAAAAAGACATCGCGGACGCAGTCCGTAAGGCGGGATCGCGGATCTTCCACGTTCAGGTCTCAGAAAATGACAGGGGTACCCCCGGATCGGGCCATGTCCCCTGGGACCCCTTTTTTCATTCACTGCAGGACATCCACTATTCCGGCCAGATTGTGGTCGAATCATTCCTGCCCACCGTGAAGGAGATCGCCCGAGCCGTCTCCCTGTGGCGTCCCGTGGCGCCATCCATGGCAAGTCTCTCGGAAGACGGTTTGGCTTTTGTGAAAAGCATGCTAAGCGAATGATCCCAGGGATAACAACATCGCCGGCGGGAGCATCGTCAGCTCAAGCGGTCGAGTAATCGGTCAATAGCATCACCCAGATCCCGTCAGCGTTGCACCCAATGTCTCGCGAACCCGCATCAGAAAGGACAGCACGATGTCCCACCTAAGCAACCCGCTCACGACCCTGGGGGTGGCCGCGGTTGGTTATGCCTTCATGGGGAAGGCCCATTCCAACGCGTGGCGGAATGTGGCCAGTTTCTTCGACGTCCCGGCCTTTGAGCAGAAAGTGCTCGTGGGCCGGGACGCCACCCAGGTCGCAGAAGCGGCCGCCAAGTACGGCTGGGCCGAATCAGCCACCGACTGGCGGGACGTGATCCACCGGGACGACATCGACATCATCGATATCTGCGCCCCCGGTTGGATGCACGCAGAAATCGCCATCGCAGCACTCGAGGCCGGCAAACACGTCCTGGTCGAAAAACCCCTCGCCAACACCCTCGCCGAGGCCGAACTCATGACCGCCGCCGCCGCCAAGGCCCGCGCCCGGGGTGTGCAGTCCATGATCGGCTTCAACTACCGCCGCGTCCCAGCCCTCGCCTTGGCCCGCGAATTGATCGCGGAAGGCCGGCTCGGCACCATCCGCCACATCCGCGCAGCCTACCTCCAGGACTGGCTCTCCGACGCCGAGTCCCCCATGACCTGGCGCCTCCGCAAGGAAACCGCCGGCTCCGGAGCCCTGGGCGACATCGCCTCCCACGCCATCGACCAGATCCTCTACCTCCTCGGCGACGCCGTCACCGAAGTCACCGGCCGCCTGCACACCTTCGTGGACCAGCGCCCCGGACCTGACGGGCCCGAGGATGTCACGGTCGACGACGCCGCTTGGGCCACGCTGACCCTCACCTCCGGAGCCATCGCCTCAGTGGAAGTCTCGCGCGTCGCCACCGGACAAAAGAACTCCCTGAAACTCGAAATCTATGGCGACAAAGGCACCATCCTGTTCGACCTCGAATCGTTGAATGAACTCGGGTTCCTGGACGCCACCGTCCCGGTCCGGGAGCAAGGCTTCCGCCGGATCCTGGTCAACGAACCCGAACACCCCTACCTCGAAGCCTGGTGGCCACAAGGACACATCATCGGCTGGGAACACACCTTCACCCACCAGGTCCGCGACTTCCTGACCGCTATCGCAGCCGGTGAGGCGCCCTCGCCGTCGTTCGAAGACGGACTCCAAATCCAGCGCGTCCTGGCCGCCGTCGAAGAGTCCGCCGCCGCCAAAAGCTCACTGATCCAACTGTCCAACACCACCGAAGGAGCCTGACATGCCCCGCCCGTACACCCTGTTCACCGGCCAGTGGGCCGACCTCCCCCTCGAGGAAGTCGCGCGTCTTGCCTCAGGCTGGGGCTACGACGGCCTGGAAATCGCCGTCTCCGGAGACCACCTGGACGCCTGGCGCTGGGACGAACCCGGCTACGTCGAATCCAAACTCGAACTCCTGGACAAGTACAACCTCAAAGTCTGGGCCATCTCCAACCACCTCAAAGGCCAAGCCGTCTGCGATGACCCCATCGACTTCCGCCACGAAGCAATCGTCGGCTCCAAAATCTGGGGCGACGGGAACCCCGAAGGCGTCCGGCAACGCGCCGCCGAAGAAATGAAACACACCGCCCGCCTCGCCCGCGCCCTAGGGGTGGACACCGTCGTCGGGTTCACCGGCTCCTCCATCTGGCAGTACGTGGCCATGTTCCCGCCCGTCCCCGAAAAAGTCATCGATGCCGGCTACCAGGACTTCGCCGACCGCTGGAACCCCATCCTGGACGTCTTCGACGAACAAGGCGTGAAGTTCGCCCACGAAGTCCACCCCTCCGAGATCGCCTACGACTACTGGACCACCGTCCGCACCCTCGAAGCGATCGGCCACCGCGAAGCGTTCGGCCTGAACTGGGACCCCTCCCACATGATGTGGCAAGGCATCGACCCCGTGTCCTTCATCTGGGACTTCAAAGACCGGATCTACCACGTGGACTGCAAAGACACCAAGGTCCGCCAAACCGGCCGCAACACGGTAATGGGCTCCCACCTGGCCTGGGGCGACCCCCGCCGCGGCTGGGACTTCGTCTCCGCCGGCCGCGGTGACGTGCCCTGGGAAGCGTCCTTCCGCGCCCTCACCGCCATCGGCTACAACGGACCCATCAGCATCGAATGGGAAGACGCAGGCATGGACCGCCTCCACGGCGCCCCCGAAGCCCTCGCCGCTCTCAAGAAGTTCGACTTCCCCGCCTCGCAAACCTCCTTCGACGCCGCCTTCAACACTAAGGACTAAGGACGCGGGTGTGCCTTTGGACGCTTAAAGGCGATGCGCCCGAACCCGACCATGCCATGGGGACAGGACAACGCGAACACCCGCTTCTCGGCCTTGACATTGGAGCCACCGAAAGCATGGGAGGCCCCGTAGACCAGGGCGAAGGCAAGTACCTTTGGGAACCGGCCTGCGGACCGCCTGCGCGGTAGGGATAGTCGTTGCGGCCTTGAATTCGCCTACCAAGTGACTCGTTTGATCGATAACCCGACCATAGGAATCAAACCCAGTGATTTGCCCCCAGACCATGGCCGGGCCGATCCGCTTATCAGGAGCCAGCATGTGTATTCACAGCCATGGACAGGTTAGTGTTCAACCACCCCACCTTGTCAGAGCAGATCTCTCGCTGTCCGAGCAGGATTGCTTCCTTGAATTTGAGTACTGCGGGGAAATCCCCTGCAAGGGCACCGTCATCATGGGGGTAGAAATGGCCATTGGAAACCGCGGGGACGTCCGGCACTGCTGTGTCGAGTTCATGGACGGCGCGTCGGCAGGGACACTGACATACGATTTTCGTGAGCATTGGCAGGTGAACCATGGCGTAGAAGTATCAGCAACGAGGGCCAACACTGTGCGGGGGCGTTTTCCGTCTTGGTCCTTTCGGGGTCGGACGCCCGATGTGCCTCTCTCTGCGTTCTTTATCCACAACGGGGCGACGACGGACTGCGGCGTATTCGTGTCCGAAGGCATGCCAACGGCTGGTAAAGGATCACGCGGTTTCCACTTGGAGGCCTGCTGATCGCAACGACGCAAGCATCTGAGGGTCGATGCCGCTGTCGGTGATAATGAGGTCGACATCGGCGAGATCCGCATGTTTGCAGTTACTGACCTTCCCGAACTTACTGTGGTCGGCCAGTAGTATGCGGCGGCGGGCGCTGGCGTGCATGAGCCGTTTCACGGCGGCTTCAGCTGCGTCCTGGGTAGTGAGGCCCCGATCGAGGGAGACGGCTGTTGTACCGAGGAAAGCTATGTCGACATTGATGTCAGCTAGTGCCCGGGCTGCCCAGTCATCTACCTCAGCGTAGGTGACTGGCCGGATGCGGCCGCCAAGGGTGTATACGGTTAGCAAGGGGGCATCCATGAGAGCGATAGCTATTGAGAGCGTGTTGGTGTAGATCCTCAGAGCACGGTCCCGCGGCAGGATTTCGGCCAGCTTTGCTGTCGTGGATCCACCGTCGATGAGGACCGAGCCGTTGTCGGGCAGGTGCTGGAGGGCGGCCCGAGCGATGTGCGACTTTTCCTCGGAGAGGGCGGTTCTCGCTGCCAAGGGAGGTTCGTACGTGAGGCGTCCGACGGGGATCGCTCCGCCGTGCACGCGGCGAAGCAACCCGAGTTGCTCCAGGGCGACCAAGTCTTTGCGGACCGTTTCGTTCGTTACCCCAAGTTCTAGAGCGATGGCCGCGGCATCAGCACGACCATTTGACCGGAGAGTAGCCAGGATGAATTCTCTTCTTTGGTCAGCATATGGAACGCGCGTGTCCGGACGTCCGGTCGTCTGTTCTGCAGCTGGGGTCATGGCTACCTCCGATAGAGCGGCCTAGTTGGCGTGCTGATTTCTCCTAACGGTGTCACGAAATCCCCCTGATAAGAATCTGGAGTAGGAGATGGTGTGGCAAGGCTGGCTGTCACAGTAGGGCGCGGGAATGCGAGGATCCCCGTCGAGGTAGAGGCTTGATGCAACGCTGAAGGATTCCTGCTCCCGGCCGCAGACTGGTTAACGTGCCGCCGGGAGTCTTCGCTCATACAGTCGGTAGCCTGGGCCTTCGGTCAGTAGGTGTCAGTGCGTGCGTTCAATGGTCTGCCCATAAGGCACGTTCGTATCCAGTGCTGCGGTGTACCTGGTTGCGCTGTGGCGCGTCAGGAGGATCCCGGTTCGTGCCTGGACGGCGGATTCGATCAGCTTCGTTACTGCCTCATCCAAGTGTTGCTGGAGGCTGTCAGCTCGGGTTGCAGTGATGTGGATGATGTGGGGTTCTGTGATTTTTTCGCTCATCGTGTCCTCATCCGGCCTCGTCGCCACGGGGTGTTAGGTGTTGGCGCCGGAGTGCCTCCGCCAAATCCCGGGTGGGGATAGGCGGAGGCATTCATGGTGTGGCTATTTCGGCAGTTATCCCAGTTCGCCTGATCCGGCACGGGCCAGCGGGGTCAGTTCGTCCCACAGGTCGGCGGGAACGTCCCACTCGGCGAGTTTTGCGGTCTGGCCGACGCGGCGGGGTTCGGACATCCCCACAATTGTCGACGCAACGCGCGGATCCCGAATAGAAAACTGCAGCGCCGCAGCAGCCAAGGGAACATCGTATGCCTTGCACAGCTGTTCCATTTTCCGGACCCGATCGATGATTGCCTTGCTGGCTGGGCGGTAGCAGTAGCTGGGGACCGCGTCCGGGCCTTTGACCAGCATGCCGCCGCCGAAGGGGGCGGCATTGACAAATGCCACGCCGCGGGCAGCGGCCTCCTGAATTAGCGGTTCGGCGGTCTGGTCCACGAGGGTGTAGCGGTTGTGGCTGATGACGACGTCGAAGGCATCGGTGGCCAGGTATTTCAGTTCGAGGTCGATGGGGCCGCCAGCGACACCCAGGTGCTTGATAACGCCCTGATTCTTCAGATCCGTAAGGGCCTCAAGGGGGCCTCCGGGGGCCGTTCCTTCCTCGAAGGTGATCTTTTCGGGGTCGTGGAAATAGACTAGCTGCAGTTTGTCCAGTCCCAGCCGTTCGAGGCTTTCCTCGACGGACTTACGCACCCGGTCCCCGGAAAAGTCCGTGGTGCCGACGATGGGGTCTACCTTGGTGGCCAGGACGATATTCGCCGGCAGTCCGCCGGCGTCTTTGATGGCTTCGCCGATCCGGCGCTCACTATCGCCGCCGTGCCCGTATTCGTTGGATGTGTCGATGAAGTTGAATGGTCCGTCGAAGACGCTGCGGATGGTCTGTACGGCTGTCTCGTGGCTGACTTCATAGCCGTACTGGGTGGGGTGGCTGCCCAGGGCACTTGTTCCCACACAGACTGGGGAGACGGATAGCCCGGTGCGTCCCAGGATGCGCTTCTGCATATTTGTCGTTCCTTTGAATCGGGTGTACGTGGTTGGTTTCAGGTCGTTGAATTTCATGAGCCGGTGTTAGTTGCTGTCCTGAGGGACGTGTTGGTTCGGGACGGCCTGCCATGGTTGCGGCGTGGAGTTGATGCTCCCTCCAAATTCAGCTGCTTCATGAATGAGGAGGGAGAGATAGTGGTCCTGGCAGGCGTCTGCCAAGGAGTAGCCACGGTGGCGATTATCCGGGGTCGTATTGCTCAGGCAAGTCGCCATGGCGATCTCCTCGTCGGAGAGCCGTGCGCCGCGGAACGAGTTCACGTAAAGTATCTCGCCTGCGGCGCTGAGGCTGTCGAGGTCGGCGCCTTCAAGGTTGCCGTCGAGGCCTAGCTGGCGGCGTTCGATGGTCGCGCTGACCGGGTCTCCGCCGTCGTTCAACCACGTGATCCGGTTGCCTGTGAGTTCAGCATGGCTGCCCCGGAGTTGGAAATGACGTCCGCGGAGGGGGTTGAACCACTGGTTCTCGGTGAAGTCGTAAAGGCCTGTTTTCGCGCCGGCACTCAGGATCGCAAGCGTTACCTGAACATTCTCGAGTTTCGAGCTATCAGGCTTGCCTTGGCGGTCCGGGCCACTCATGAGCGGGGCCTGTTGGGATGTCGCCAGGATGCGTACGCAGTCGTATCCGAGGGACAGTACAGACCGCAGTATGGCAACGGCATGGTAGTCGTGGGTCCAGGACACAGCCGCGGAGTTAACCTCCCCGAACTTTCCTGAGTCAAGCAGGCACCGGACTGCCTGGAAGAATGGAAGATAAGGGTGCTGCTCTGCGACCTGTACCAGCCCGGTGAATCCCACATCATGCCACAGCGCGAGCATTGCGGGGACGTCTGCTGCTGGCGGTGTTTCCGAAAGGACGGGAACGTTCAAGCTAACGAGCGCGCGGATGACATCCGGGTTAGCCGTCCGGGGGACGCAGGTAACGGCAAGGTCAGGTCCCGCCGCGCTTACAGCGTGTTCGATGGTACGGAAGGTCGCTATACCCCATCGCTGTTCCGTCTCCTTGCCGGCCTCTCCCGTACGCGTGACGGCACCGACGCAGGTAAAGAGGTGCGGAAGGCTTCGGGCGATCCGAAGGTAGAAATCCGCCCGCCATCCCCTGCCGACGATGATGAAGCGGAGCGGTCCGCGGCCAGCCTCATTCATGCGCCGGGTACCAGCACGGCGCGGCCCTGCGATTGGCCGTGCTTGAGCCGCCGCAGAGCCTGGTTGGCCTCGCTGAGGGGAAAGTCTTCGTGGACTGCATGAAGTTTGCCGTCGACCGCCAGACCCAGCACGTCCACCATGTCCTGACGGGTTCCCAGTACCGTTCCCACGACAGTTTTTTCATCGCCAATATCCATAGCACCCACGGACTGCGAAACACCGAGGACTACTCTGCCACCGGGTCTGATGACACGCAGTGCTTCGGCCACGGCCCGGTCCGAGGGGGCGAAGACAATGGCGGCGTCCTGGGATCCGTCCCGAAGCGCCACACCCCCTTCGCTTCCGGCAGGCGCGTAGGCTCCCTCCGCACCCAGTTGTTCCGCCAGGGCACGAGCCCTGGAGCTGCGGGAAACGGCGCTGACGCGGGCGCCTGTTAGCCCTGCCATCTGCAGTGCCAGATGGCCAACGCCGCCGACACCGAACACAGCCACGTTTTGGCCGGGGCGTAGAAGTGCCTTTTTCAAAGCGCCGTAGGCAGTGATGCCAGGGCACAGCAACGGCGCTGCTTCGGTATCGGTCAGGGAATCGGGGATCCTGCACGCGAAGTCAGCCTTTGCCAGCATGACCTCGGCGTACCCGCCGTCGCGTGTTTCGCCGGTGATTTGGCGTTGCCGGCAGCGCTGCTCATGACCACTGATGCAGTGTTCGCAGCGGCCGCATGTCGACCAGATGGGCTGGACACCGATCCTGTCGCCCACCGTAAGATTGGTGACCCCGGGACCGACTGCCTTCACACGGCCAACTACCTCATGGCCGGGGATGATGGGCAGCTCGGCGGGGGTGCCGGGCAGCCAATCACCCTCGACCATGTGCAGGTTGGACCGACAGACCCCGCAGGCGAGCACGCTGATTGCGATTTCACCGGTTCCGGGCACGGGTTCGGGGACCTCGCTGTAGTGCAGCGGATGGTTCTCGATGGGTCCAGGGGCGCGGAGGACGGCGGCGTACATGCGTCTGCCTTTCGGGTTTTGCAGGTCTTGGTGAGGGGTTTGCGGGCGTCCGGCCCGGCCATGGGCCGGACGCCCGCAGTGGTGTCCCTTCGCAGGGACAGTGGGTTAGTTACTCGAGGGGGCGGTGAGAAGTCCGCGGTCCATGAGCTTCTGGATGTTCATGCCGCGACGCTTCGCTTCACGGGCCAGCCAGCCTTCGGCGGGCAGATCGCTGAGGTACTGGTTCTTTTCGTAGATGGGCTGTTCGTAGATGCCGGCGTACATCTCGGTGCGCAGGTCCTTGAACCAGTTGGTGACGCCGTTGGCGGCCCGGGAGCGGCGCAGCGCCTCCAAGTCGACGACGGTGCTCACGAAGGAGTCACCGCCGCTGACGCCCTCGTTCTTCACCAGCACCCGGCCCTTGTGGTCAACGATCATGGACTGGCCACCGAAGAGGTCGAACAGGCTACCGTCGTCGTTGCGCTGCGGACCAAGGTTCGGGGCGATTACGACGGCCTGGTTGAACATGGCATGGGCACGGTTCTGCAGTTCCCACATTCCCATGCCGACCTGCGGTTCGATCAGGGTGCCGCGGATGATGAGTTCTGCACCGTTCATGGCCAGCCCGCGGGAGGTCTCCGGGTATGCGCCCTCGTGGCAGATGATGTAGCCGATGTTGCCGATCTCGGTCTTGGCAACCGGGAAGAAAGCATCCAGGAGGTTGCCGTTGCCCCGCTTCTGAATGAACTCATCCCAGATGTCGTGGGGGTTGGTGGTGCCAAGGGCCCCGCCTTCATACGCGTCCGAGGTGGACTTGTAACGCTTGTAGATAACGTCACCGTTGGGGTCGATAATGAAGGCAACGTTGAAGAGGTGGCCGGGGAAGTCATCATCGCGGACCAGGTAGAGCTCAGCGGCGATGTAAGTATTGAGCTGGCGGGCCTTTTGGCCGAGGATTTCAGTCTCCGGGCCGGGGATGGTCATAGCGAAAGCCTCGTGGGCTTCGCGATTGCCGGCCTTGAAGTCCGGCAACATGCCCTGGATGGCCATTTCCGGCAGAACAACGAGCTTGACGGGGGCGCCATCAGTGGCTGCGACCATGACGGCCGGGTCCATAAAGTCACAGATCCGCTTGGTGTTCTCGATGGCGTCTTCGCGCTTCTTGATGGTGTGGACGGTGTTGGACAATGCCACGACGGCATACGGGTCAACCATTTTGTTGTTTCTCTTTCTTTTATCGCGACGCCGCCCGGGGTTTCAGGCAGCGGTTGTTCTTTCGGGTGGTTCGGGAAGCGAGTGTGGCCGATCAGACCTTGTCGAGGATCCGATCGGCGCTGAGATACGCCAGCGCCTGCAGGGTCTGGGTCGGGTTGTAACCGGACAGCGTGGGGAACTGGCCGCCGCCTACGACGTACAGGCCCTTGCATTCGTGGGATTCGCCATATATGTCGACGACGGAATCGGACGGGTTCTCGCCCATCCGGTGCGTTCCCACCTCGTGGGTGGACAGGTGGTAGGCCGGGGGTGTGGGTTCGGACCAGAACTGGGTAGCGCCCATTTCCTCGGCGATGGAACGTTTGACCTTCTCGAAGTACTTCAGGGCGGCCAGATCATGTTCGGACCAGTCGTGGGTGATACGCAGCGCGGGCTGTCCGAACTTGTCCTTCACCACCGGGTCAAGGTCGCAGTAGTACTTCTTGGACGGGAAGCTGGGCACCTGGTTGTGGATGCCCATCAGGCGACGGTAGTTCTCGGAGAACCAGTCCTTGAAGTCCTGGCCCCAGCGGCGCATTCCGGGCGGAAGATTGTGGGCGGCCTCAATGGGCTGAAGGTCGCCGGGAATGCTGGTAAGGACGGATCCCCACAGCACGCCTTCGTCGTTGTCCGGGACGCCGTCGCAATTCAGGTCGTCCACGACGCTGGCCGCGACCAGGGGTGCCATGAAGGGGTTGCTGAACTCCGGCAGGACAAGGCTGCACCAGCCGAAGCTGTGCGTCATGAAGTTCCGGCCCACCTGTCCGTTGGCGTTGATGCCGGAGGCGAGCAGCAGGCGGCTATTCTCGAGGGCGTAGCAGGCCACCACCACGAGGTTGGAGCGCACCCTGTGGACGTTGCCGTCAGCATCGAAGTAGGAAACTCCGGTGATCCGGCGCCCGGAGGGGTCGCGGTCCAGCCTAAAGGCCCGTGAGTTGGAGCGGATTTCCAGGTTGCCTGTCTGTAGGGCAACCTCAACGGACGTGATGCGGCTGGACTGCTTGGCGTTGACGTGGCAGAGAAAGCCGTGGCAGAAACCGCAGTATTCGCATCCCTTGAGCGACTTGTAGTCTATCGAAGCCACTGCCGCCGGCTGCTGGAAGGGGCGGTAGCCGAGGCGCTGGCATGCTGCCTTAAACCGGTCATCGGCTGGCGCGGTGCGCAGCGGAGGCATCGGGAAACCCCGCTCCCGCGGGGATTCATAGGGATTGCCCTTTGGGTTTGGGCCCCCCTTGACGTTGCCCGCCTGTCCTGAGACTCCGAGTTCCCATTCGACGCGGTCGTAGTAGGGTTCAAGGTCGTCGTAGCCGATCGGCCAGTCGACCATGGTGGAGTCCGCATCCAAGGCATCGGGTCCGAACCGTTCCTCGATCAGTGTCTTCATACGGAAGTCCGCGTCGCGGTGGCGCCAGGAGGCGCCGCCCCAGTGCAGAGTTCCGCCACCGGGACCTATGGAGGGCGGCAGGTGCAGTGGTTCGCTGTTTCCGCGTACCCCAGCGGCCCAGGGGAGCAGCCGTGCGGTGGACTTACCGTCAGGCCGCCAGGTGACGGGATCGGTTGCCAGCTGAGGGACGAGTGAGCCGCGGGAGTAGTACTTCACTTCGTCCTGCTTGAAGGTGAATTCCTCGGAGGTGTGCACAGGGCCTTTGTCCAGAGCCAGCACCCGGATGCCGGCCTTGGTCAGCTGTTCGGCGATGATCCCGCCGGATGCTCCCAGGCCAACGACGATGGCCTCTGCAGTTTCAGTCATCTGCTCGCTTCAACTCTCTGCGTAGATCTTCAAGGGTTTTGATGGGGATGGTTTTGGAATCGAAGCCGGCCCGCATTTGTTCGGCGTCGTAGCCCCACTGTGCTCCGGGGAAGCCGACGAGTTGCCAGCCCAGTGCCTCGTGGTTACCGCCGTACTGGGGGTCGCAGAACATGCCTTGAATAGTGTGTTCCCAGACGAGGGCGAAGAAGGTGGCCAGGAGGCTCTCATTTTCGGGGCCTTCCGGGGCTGTGCTTGCTTCTATGCGTTCGAGCACCTCGTCTTGGCGTTCTTCGGGCAGCTCGGCGAACCGTTGGCCGTATTGCTCGGAAGTGAGCGCATTCAGGGCCTCCACTCCATCCCGGTAGCAGAGGCGCAAGGCCTCGTCCTCGTCGGCGGTGGTCTTGTCGATGTAGGTGATGACCCGGGTTTCCCGGGCACCGGGCTTTCCGTCGCTGCTGGGAAAGATCCGTGCGCTTATGGCGTCCACGGTTTGGGCTTCGGTTTCCGTGAGGAACAGCCAAGGTACTGTTGTCGTTTCGCTAGTGGCGGGCATCCGCTTCCTCCTTATCGATTGCAGGTGCAGCGCCGACCGGTGTCTCCTTGTGCGTAGGTTTGCCCGTGTAGCGCTGCTGGATGAGAAGTTTTCGCAGGGCACCGGGCAGTTTGTTGCCTACCCCGCTGGTAAACAGGACGGCCAGCAAGATCACGGCCCCTTTGACGATCAGTTGGGGCTGGGCCTGGATGCCCAGCAGGTCCATGATGTTCAGGATTACCGCGATGATCAGGCCTCCCAGGACGGCGCTGACAGGGTCACCGGTACCGCCGAAGAGGGATGCCCCGCCGACCACGACCGCGGCAATTGCGTTGAGCTCGTAGCCCTCACCGATGATGGCGCTGCCCTCGGTGAGCTGCGCGGCGATCATCACCCCGCCCAGGCCGGCCAGAAGGGAGGAAAGGCAGTAGGCGCCAATGATGTCCCGTTTGATCGGGAGTCCGGAGAGCCTGGCTGCTTCCGCGTTGCCGCCCAGCGCGAAAAGCCTGCGCCCGAAACGGGTCTGGGCCATAACCACAGCGAAGACAATGGTCACGAGCAGGGCGATCATAACCGGTGCAGGCATGGGACCGGCGTTGCCTGTGAAAGCTGCGAGGAAACCTTGGTCCTCGATGGCTACCTGCCTGCCCGTCTGGAGCATGTAGGCCACGCCGCGGGCGATGCTCATCATCGCCAGCGTCACGATAAATGGGGTGATACCGCCGTAGACAATCATCAGACCGTTGAAGATCCCGATTAGTCCCGCCGTCAGCAGAGCGAGCAGGAGGGCGACCGGCCACGGCGTGCCTTGCTGAAGGGCGAGTCCGGCTATCACGGACGATACTGCGGCGACGGCCCCTACCGAGAGGTCGATGCCGCCGGTGACGATCACGAGGTACTGTCCGACGGCGAGGACGGATACTACAGAAGCCGTGATGAGCACCGAGATGAGGTTCCGTGAGGTCATGAAGTGCTGTGAGAGGGCGCTGCCGACGAGAAGGACGATGGCGCCCACGGCCAGCAGGTATCCCTTGGATCCGAGCGAGGCGGTGAACGAGCGGAGCGAACTAAGGACGGACGGCAGGCTAGGGAACAGCCCTTGCGTCCGCCGCGCGGGGGTGGTGTTGGTTGCCACGGGTTTGAACTCCATTGTTGTGATTTCGGGACGGTCAGTTGAAGCGCTCGAGGATTGCGGATTCTCCGCACTGCTCGATTTCGCTGCGGCTCACGGCGCCAACAGTCCGGCCCCGGCTGAGGATGAGCACCCGGTCGCACATCAGGGCCTCATCGATTTCAGAAGTAATCAGGATGATGCTGCCACCCTGGTCGGCGAAGGAGCGGATGAGCTCGTAGATCTCAAGTTTTGCCCCAACATCCACGCCACGGGTGGGTTCGACGATGATCAGCGTGCTGACCTCGCTGACCAGCCACTTCGCGAGAGCAACTTTTTGCTGATTGCCGCCGCTGAGGTTTCCTACCGCTTCACCGACGTGTGCCGTCTTGATGGCAAGGGCCTCACGCATGCCTACCGCTGCCTTGTGTTCTTTGGCTTTGTTCAGGAAGGACCCGGGCGAGAACTGCGGCAGGGAGGCCATGGTGATGTTCCGTGTGATGGACATTGTCAGGATCAGTCCCTGGGTCTTGCGTTCCTCGGGGAGAAGGCCGATACCCAGGGCGATCGAGTGGGCGGGATCCTGCCGGCGCCGCTGCCGCCCGTTAACCAGAAACTGGTCGTGCCGGGACTTGTCAGCTCCGAACAGGGCGGCGGCAAGCTGGCTTTGGCCGTTACCGGACAGTCCTGCTATGCCGAGCACCTCTCCCTTGTGAAGGTCCAAGTCAACCCCGTGCAGGTTGTGGCCATCGCGGAGGCCACGGACCGACAGGGCCACCTCGCCTTCGGTCCGGCCGGTGCCCAGCCTGGGCATGTCTCCGGGCCCCACCTGAAGCTTCGCTGACCGGTCAGGGCTGACCCCGCCGAGCATTGACTGCAAGATGGCATCGTGCTGCCTCTCGTCGCCGTCGTGGAGGGCCACGCGGCGGCCGTCGCGGAAGACGGAGATTCTGTCACAGATCGTGTACATCTCGTCGAAGTGGTGCGAGATGTAGATGATGGCCAGTCCCAACTTCTTGAGCTGGTTGAGCAGGTCAAACAGTTGGTTCACATCGTGCCGCGGCAAAGTGGCTGTGGGTTCGTCCAGGATCAGCACCCGGGCGTCCCGGGTGAGGGCCTTGGCGATTTCAACGGCCTGGCGGTGCGCGATCGGCAGCGATGACACAGTGGCGCGGACATCGATGTCGAATCCGAGGCGCACCAGCTGTTCGCGTGCCTGGGTACGGACTTTGGACCAGTGGATGGTGCCGACGGCGGTGCGAGGCAGCTCTCCGACGTAGATGTTTTCCGCCACAGAGAGGTGCGGGACCAGGCTGAGTTCCTGGTGCACGGTCATGATCTGTGCCCGCTGGGCCGCCTGGGGTGTATCCAGCGTGACGGCATTACCGTCGATGAGGACTTCGCCGGTATCAGGCTTCTCCACTCCTGAGAGGATTCTCACCAGGGTGGACTTTCCGGCTCCGTTCTGTCCGGCGATGCCATGGATTTCTCCGGGCATGACCTCCAGATCGATGCCCGCGAGGGCCTGGGTTCCAGGGTATGCCTTGGACACTCCAGATACCGCGATCAGTGGGCGCAGGTCGAGCCCAGCGGGTGCAGTCATGATGGTCCCGCTTACTCGGCGCCGGCGAAGGCGAGGTTGTCCCTGATGTACTGGTTGGCGTTCTCTGGGGTTACGGCCAGAGGAGGCAGTATCCGCGTTGCCGGGGAGCCCCCGCACTTGCCGGTGGGAGTGCCGGTTACCGCGGCGATGGCTTCGTCCACAGCGTAGGCGGCCTGCAGTGCCGGCTGGTTGAGCCCATCCGCGACCACGGGGGAGGACGGATCCTGGGCCATCGCCTTGATGACTTCCATGCCGCCGTCAAAACCGGCAAGGATGACGTCGGTTTTGCCGTTCGGATCCATGCGTCCTGCGCCCTTGAGTGCCTCGATCACCGCGGGCATCACGACGTCGGTCTGGTTGAACACGACGTCGACGTCGGGGTTTCCAGAGAGTACGTTGCGCATGGCAGTCAGTGTCTTGTCGGGCAACGCTTCGCCGTAGTTGTTGGGGATCCGCTTAGTTTGCACCGTCGGGTGCTGCTCCATGTATTTGTTCCAGCCGGCCATGAAGCCGTTCTCACGGCTTTCGGTGACCAGTTCCTGTGGGAACAGGGCCTGAATGTAGAGGTTGATGGTCGAGTTTTCGCCCTTCTTGGCAATGGCGGCGGCTGCGGCTTTAGCTCCGACCAGCTCGGCCGTCGCTTCGCCGTCGTCGTGGACGTTGCAGGCCACTTTTTTGGCGAGTTCCTCTGAGACACGGTCGTTGACGACGATGACCGGGATGCCGGCAGCCTTGGCGGCATCTATACCGCCAGCGACATTTCGGTCGCCCACCGGCTCGATGATGATCGCCTTGGCGCCCTTGTTGATGAAGGTCCTCATCTGTTGGATCTGGGTCTGCGCGCTGCCTTGGGCGTCCACGGCCTCCATGGTCCAGCCCTTGGCGGTTCCGGATTTGACGGCGCCGTCGGACATGGTACTTAGCCAGGAGTTTCCGGCGATAAACCGCATGGAAATGCCGATCAGTCCTTTGTCCTCTGAAGACGTGGTGGCAGGTGCGGAACCACCGCAGGCTGTGAGGCCGATAAGGGTGGCAGCAGAGAGAGACGAGATAAGTGCGAGCCGCGCTGTTCGCTTGGTAACCATGGTTCTCCTTCGAAAATGGGTTGCGTGTAGCCAGACTTGGGCCTTGGGACCCGAGGCTGTGGTAAGTGGCGGGCGGGGGAGCGGGCCTAGACCTTGCTTCCTGCCGAAAGACCTGCTGCGGTGCAGGGCTCCTTGAGGGCTAGGTTCCGGTCGAGATCGTCGCTGATATCCACTCGTGTATGTGGCGCACGGCCGCGGTACAGAGTGCCCTCGTGTTGGACGGCAGCAGCCGCCCACGCCAAGCCTTCCCGGAGGGCATGGCGTCCATTCGCGCCGCCGGCGAGGAAGCCGGCCAGCAGTGCGTCCCCGGCGCCTACGGCGCTGACGACGCGGTCCACCCGTGCCTGACCGAAATAGCAGCCGGAATCGTCGAGGAGGATTGCTCCGTCTGATCCAAGGCTCGCCAGGACGGCACGGGCTCCCCGGTGTCGAAGTTCTTGAGCGGCGTCAACGACGTCGCCCAAGGTCTCCAACGTCCGTCCGGTGAGTTCCGCGAGCTCACTGGCATTGGGCTTGACCAGGTCAGGCCTAAACGGAAGGATGCTCCGCAAGGGTTCCCCTGAAGTGTCGACGGCAACGTGGGCGGTTCGTCCGTGTGCCCCTTCAACCAGATCGATGTACAGCCGCTCCACCGCTCCGTCCGGCAGCGTCCCGCAAAGGACTAACCAATCATCAACGCCGATCTGCTCCAAGGCATCCCGGATCAGGGCAGCGGCCTCCGCATCGCTCAAGCTGGGGCCAACCTCGTTGATCTTGGTAACAGTCGCATCAGGTTCCACCAGGCTCACATTGCTACGGATTTCCTGCGCGATCGGCACCGCGACGTGTGGGACGCCGAGATCCGAGAGCATCCCGGTGATTTGCACCCCGGAGAAGCCGCCGACAGGCAGGACAGTGACAACGTCGACAGCGTTCGCATGCAGCGCGACAGCAACGTTGACCCCCTTGCCGCTGGGCTCGCTGTAACTCCGGGGACTGCGGACAACGTGCCCGTGGCGCAGGTGCTCAACGCACATTGTTCGATCAAGGCTGGGATTGGGCGAAACCGTCACGATCATGCCAGTTCCACCTCCACTCCTGCCGCCTTGACGGCCTTGAGCTCACGGCCGTCAAGGTTGGAGTCTGTGATGATGAGATCGATGTCGGCAAGGTCGGCGTGTTTGCAGTTGCTCACACACCCGAATTTGCTGCGATCCGCCAGCAGGACTCGGCGCCGCGCACTTGCCAGCATCAACCTCTTCACCGCCGCTTCCGCGGGGTCGGGAGTGGTAAGCCCGCGGTCGACCGAGATGGCGTTCGCTCCGAGGAAGGCAACATCGACGTTGATCTCCGAAAGCGATCGGGATGCCCAGTCATCCACTTCGGCCTCCGTCAGGGGACGGACCCGCCCTCCGAGCGTGTGAACCGTCAGCAACGGCCTGCCCAGCAGGCTAGCGGCAATACTGAGCGTGTTCGTGTACACGGTCAACTCCTTGTCATGTGGAAACATCGCCGCCAGCCTGCCTGTGGTGGAACCTGCGTCGAGCAGCACCGAACCGCCGCTGGGCAGGTGCCGCAGCGCTGCCTTGGCGATACGGGTTTTTTCGTCAATGAAGTCTGTCCGCGCCGAGACGGCTGGTTCATAAGTCAGCCGTCCCACCGGTACTGCTCCGCCGTGGACCCGGCGCAGCAGGCCCAGCTGGTCCAGTGCCAAGAGGTCCTTGCGCACGGTTTCACCTGTGACACCAAGTTCCTCTGCAATCGCGGCCGCCTCGGCACGGCCATCTGTGCGGAGGCGCTCAAGGATGAGCGCGCGCCGCTGCTCCGGGAACGGGGCACGGAAATCGGAACGTGCTTCATTACGGTCAGGGAGTGGGTGCATTAGGAAACCCCTTCCGGCTGGAAGGCGCTCTCGGAGGTCCGTAAAAGGCTGGGGCTGGAGGGAAAATCTGCAATGGATCCGTAAAGGCCTGCAGCGAGGCCTCCGAAAAGGGCAGCCCCGCGTGCGCCGGCTTCTTGGGCCGGTGACACCGTCAGGGCACCGAACACTTTCTCCTTGCTCTGCAGGAGCGCCGTGCTGCGGGACCAGCCTCCGGTCACCACCATCCGGGACGGCCTGCCTGCCGCACGGGTCATCAGGGAGTGTATGTCTACGGCCTGCCCAGTTATGGCGTCCAAGGCTGCCCGCCAGATGTCTGCCGGGCTTGTTGCGCCAGTGGCACCGTGGAGGGTCAGTTCCTGCCTGGCGTTGATCGTCGCATGGAGCGGGCTGCCGCCGGATGGCCCGGCTTCAAGGCTCGCGATGTCGGTGCTCTCGAGACCGAGCATTATCAACGCGTTCCGGAGTACCAGCCCGGCCTGTGTGCCGCCGAGCAGTGTCCACTTGCCGTCGAAGACGGACCAGCCTGCAGTAATTCCGGAAGACGTCAGCTCGAGCAGGGTCTGTTCGGAAAGAGCTGGTTCAATGATGCGCACCAGCGCTTCGGCAGTTCCGCAGGAGTCCAAGACATCGCCGGCAAGGTAGGCGCCCGCTCCTGCGACAGCTGCCTGGTGGTCATGGCCGGCCACGGTGATGGCCGCCCCGGTGAGGCGGTCTATCCCTGCCTTGGCGCTCACGGCACCAAGGTTGGTCCCCGCCAGCACCAGTTCTGGCATGAGTTTCCGGCTGGCCCCTGACCATTCCAGGGTTTCGTTCCACCAGTTGCGGGAAGCGAGGTCCATCCAACCGGTACGAGAGGCTAGGGAGAGCTCGGAGACGGGTGCCCCTCCAAGTGCAAAGGCCGCCCACTCCGCAACGTTGAGGCGCATGGTCGCACGCCGGGTCTCCGGTACGTGGGTGAGGAGCCACCGGTGTTTGGTCAGGGACCACTGTTCGCGCATGGGAAGACCGGTGCGGACTGAAAAGACGTCTTCGGACATGGCTTCCCGCAGGCTTTCCAACTCAGCCAGGTCCCGCTGGTCATGCCAGGCGATGACCGGCCCCAGAGCTTTGCCGTCCGGACCGGTCAGCACACCCGATTCCCCCATGCTGGTGATGCCAACAGATCCAACGGCACCGTCCGGTGCCACGGCCAGGGCATCGGACAAGGCTGAGACCGCGGCCTCGAAAAGCTCGGAAGCGTCCAGCTGAACCCCGCGAGTCGAACGAGACCAGGGAGTCGCAGCGCGTCCTTCGGCAAGGGCAGCGCCGTGCTCATCAAAGACCACGGCTTTGATCGCCGTCGTGCCGATGTCGAGTCCTACGAGAAGCACCGTTGCATCCTGCCTGTTGGTTGATTGGAAGATATTGGATATTGTTGTGTTTCATTGGACATGTTGTCAAGCTCACACTTTCAAGCCGCAATTCAAGGGGTTGCGGTCCAACTAAAAGCAACTGGAGGGGACATGGCATTGGCACACACGGGGGAGCTCATTGGCGACGCGGCCAGGAACGGCGTCGGTCTTGCAGCCTTCAACGTCATCAGCCTTGAGCATGGGGAAGCCATCATTGAGGCTGCAGAAGATACGGGCCTGCCCGCGGTGCTGCAGATCAGTGAGAACTGCATCCGGTTCCATGGCGGCCGGCTTGCCCCGCTGCTAAGTGGGCTTGCGGTGCTGGCGGAGTCCTCCCCCGCGCGGGTGTCCCTGCACTTGGATCACATCGAGGACGAAGAGATCCTTGCGCAAGCAGCCTCAAGTGCAATCACGTCAGTTATGGTTGACGCGTCGCGGCTGGGTTACGCCGACAACGTCGCGGCCACACGAAAGGCTGCCCACTGGGCCCATGTCAAGGGATGGCACGTGGAAGCAGAACTCGGAGAAATTGGCGGAAAAGATGGTGCGCACGCCCCGGGAGTGCGCACGGATCCCTGCGAGGCAGCCGGTTTCGCCGCGTCGACAGGCGTCGACTCACTCGCGGTCGCCGTCGGCAGCTCCCACGCCATGACGTCGCGGACAGCGCGGCTGGACCACGAACTTATCGCCCGAATCAAGGCAGAAGTGCCTGTGCCGCTCGTACTTCATGGTTCTTCAGGGGTGCCGGATGATGAACTAGCCCTGGCGGTGTCGTCAGGGATGGTGAAGATTAATTTGGGTACCATCCTCAACATCGCATTCACGGACGCGGTACGCTCCGCGCTGGAAGCCACGGATCTAGTGGATCCCCGCCGTTACCTTGCGCCTGCGCGTCGGGAGACGGCGAAGGTCGCAAGCCGTTTGTTGCGCGTCGTTTCCGCGCGCCGGACCGTCGTCCTATGAATCCGCCCGAATACAGAATTTCTTCTTCCGGATACAGTGCTGCAATCGTCCTCAAGGGGGCAGCTGTTCGCATGCTCACACATCACGGCCGTGATCTGATCGTTCCGTTCGCTCCCGGCGAACCAATGCCGGACTACCGGGGCGCCATCGTTGCGCCCTGGCCCAACCGCATTCCGGACGGACACTACAGCTTCGGTGGGCTTGAACGGAAAGTGCCGATAAACGAACCTTCCAAGGCGGCCGCCCTGCACGGCTTAGTGTCACATATTCCCTGGTCGCTTCATCACCATGACGAGTCAAGCATCCGCCTGTCGCACATCCTTCGTCCGTCCGAAGGATATCCTTTCGAGTTGCGGCTCGAAGTCAACTACACGGTGGACGAAGCAGGTTTTCATACCACGATCACTGCCACCAACACCGGCGAGCACACTGCGCCTTACGGGGCGTGTCCGCACCCATATCTGATAGCCGGCCCCTCGCCCTTGGACGCCTGGCATCTGGAGCTCCATGCATCAACTTTCCTGGACGTCACGCCCGACAGGCTCATTCCGATACAGCGCAAAGCAGTAGATAGTACAGCGCTGGATTTCCGCCGTTCCCGGCCGTTGGGAGGAACGGCAATCGACCATGCCTTCACCGACATCCCAACCACCGCTGCCGGCCGCCGAGGGATAACGCTCTGGGATCCATCCGGTAAAGGCGTTGCAATGAGCTGGGGAGACGCTTGCCCGTGGGTTCAGATTCACACCGCGGACCACATCATCCCGGAAAGGCACCGGATTGGTCTGGCAGTGGAACCAATGACCTGCCCTCCTAATGCGTTCAATTCAGGGGAGGATCTCGTCATTCTGCTCCCGGCAATGACCCACAGTGCGCAATGGAGCATTCATGCGCTGTGACAGAACGCTGAACCGTCATCATCGCTGCTGGGCAACAGCGCCAACAACAGTGAGGGGACGGCGATGACAGGCTCTACTTTGGGAAGCCAAAACGAAGCTGACCAAAAGCCTCCGCGTCCCAACCAAGACTGGACTGAGATCCGCACAAAAACAACTGTGGAGGTCCGCCACTCGTCCGGCTATTCCTACCAGGCCATTGTGGATGAAAAATCGCCGGATTCCAGCGTGGTTTGGGTACTCAGCACTGACGGACACGGACGAAAAATGTACTGCAACTGGGATGGAGTCGAATTACGGAATGCCGCAGCGTTCAACGAGTCCACCAGAAGGGAACACATTGACGTCTAATGCGCTTTCGTCACACACTCCCGGAAATTGTCAACCACCGGGTTTTAGGACCCAACTGTTGCGGACATACAGCGGTATCAAACGATTACGAACGGACTAAGGCGGTAAGTTCTTATGAACGGAACAAATAGTCAGCAACTTTCAGGCAAGACTGCCTTCATCACGGGAGCCAGCGGCGGGATTGGTGCGGCCGTGGCCGGCGCCCTATCCAGATCGGGAGTTGCTGTGTCCATGGTGTCACGGTCGGGAATGGGTCCTGCACTTCCTAACAGCTTGACCTTGACGGCCGACGTCCGGGACCGGGAGGCGATGAAGAGCGCCACCGAGAGGACGGCGGAGCACTTTGGAGGCATCGACATCGTCGTAGCCAACGCAGGCGTCGGTTCATGGGCGCACTTCATTGAGACCCCCGACAGCGACGTTGAGGAAATGACCGATGTCAACGTGACGGGTCTCTTCAATACTGTGACCGCTACGTTTCCTTACCTGAAGGACAAAGGCGCAGGAGACATCATTACCGTTGCATCCGAAGCCGGTCGTCGTGGACTGCCGGATGAAGCCGTATATGTTGCCACGAAGTTCGCTCAAGTCGGATTCACGCGTTCATTGGACCACGAACTCAGGGGTAGTGATATCCGGTGCACCAATATCTGCCCGGGCGCAGTCGCGAGTAACTTTGGCATGGGACGAGGCCTACGCCTCCCTGGTATGCCCGAACTGGAAAACATGATGACCCCTGACGACGTGGCCGATGTAGTCTTGTTCGCGCTCTCCCGGCCGCGGCACATGAGGATCCTCGAAGTGGCCTTCCGTCACATGTCAGAGCAATCGTGGGGATAACAAGGCCACGAGCAAAAACGCTCAGCAGCCATGCGGCAGCAACTTGTTTCCCCACGCGGGTGATGATCAATCCTGTGACGGGAGATCATTGATCAGAAGGAACTTGCCGAGCTGTTGCTTGCTCAGGCCAAGGAACAGGGCATGAGCCTAATAGCTCCGGGCGGCCTGATGGAAGCCGGTTGGGGTAGGGGTGGTCGACGTTACGTTTTGCGGGTATATGGGCGTCTTGGAACAAGACTCAAGTTCCGATGACAGGCGAATTCAAGCTGGTTGGGCGCCCCGACGACAGCTTGGGGTGTACATCTAGTTGAGGAACGCGAGTGGCGCAGGAGCCGTGCAGGGACCTGCGACTAAGATTTCTGGACCGCCGACTCTAAGCACTGGCTTGCCTAAACCTGTTCAGGAGTGGCCATGGAACTGAAGAGGTAAGAAAGTCGCATCGTGATTATCGATCTCGCCAGCCACGGGCAACAGGCCCGGGTTAGCTGGATTGGCCGAGGCTGACGACGAGGTTGATGGCGACGGCGACGACGAAGGTGGCGAAGAAGTAGGAGAGCAGGGCGTGCCCCAGGGCGATCCTGCGGGAGGGAGTGGATGATTCGTTCACGTTGCTTGCGTTGTATGCCATGCCGATGGAGAACGCTGCGTAGGTGAAGTCGCTATATGAGGGGTCCTCGTCCTGGTTGAAGCGAAAGTGGTGGTGGTCGTTGTGGTAGTATATCCGGGCGTATTTGAAGGCGTAGACAGTGTTGACGAGAGCCCAGGCGAGCACTACGCCGAGAGCTGACAGGAGCGCTGCGGCCACGCCGATGAAGTCCTTTTGTTGGCTGCGGATTAATGCGAAGACGACAGCGACGAGACTGACGAAAGTTGCGACGATGATGAGGGTGTCAACGAGCCTCCGGGATCTGCCTTCATGGCGGGCGAGTTCACCCGTAGCCTCCGGACCAGCCGGACAAGCCTTTGTCCATGACCAGATTAGGAAGACGCAGCCGACGACAGACCATCCGATCAAGGGCGCGAGTTCGGGAGCGCCGAGCAGCGCCGGAACGAGAACGACAACGAGGCCGCTGATGGCTGACACCAAGGCCTTGTGATCAATGTGTGACATTGCAGAAGCTGCCCTCCAGACTGGATTGACCGTGACGGGCCGATAGTCCGCTGTTTGGGTTAGCGAGGATCTCAGCATCACGGAATGGCCCCCGGAACCATGACTTGTGTTCAGGGTTGAGCGGGGGGATGGTTGCTGGTTGTCTGCGCGCTGATTCTGGTAGTGCGCTGGCGAGGTGTCCGGGCTGTTCCTGAATCCTGAGCCCTTGCCCCCGAGTCGGTGCCCTGGATCGGGCAGTTCTGCAGGACATTACCCGCCCAGCGACTCCAGTCGCGGTGCCCACTTCGCGTGGGTCACCGCGGCAGGAGCTGCGGCGCGCTTCGCTGCTGTTACCGTTTGTTTTCCGTCTTTGCCGCGGAGCGGTTGTCAGTGTGTATGCGCTTCTTTCGCAGGGTCTTATAGGCCGCCGCTGTGAGCCCGACGGCCGCCATCACCCAGGGCCCGGCCACGATGATGGGGTCCATCCATCGATGGTTGACGTCCGCGCGGTTTTGCGCGGTGCGTGAGCTCAAGCCACCCCGGCGGAACTCGCTGACTACCCCGGTTTCGGTCATGGGGTTGTCGGGATGCCGGGTGGCAAGGGATTTCAGGTGGTGTTCCCCTGCGTCTACCCGGTCGGCGGCGATGAGCAGGAGCCAGTGCGCGGCCCGGCCTTCGCTGTACTTGTAGGCGTATTTTCGGATGGCACCCGACAGGCCGGCGGGCGGTGTCGAGGTTCCGAAGACTGGGGGTAGGAAAGCGTGTTCGATGGATCGTTCGCGTGGCCATTTCTCCGGTTGGCGTTCGGGGAAGTCCCAGCGTGCGCCGGTTTCGATGCCGGGTTGTTCGCGGGGGTAGGAGGGTCGGTCGGCGGGGTCGAGGTCCGCGCCCCACCCGGGGATTCGGGCCCGCAGTTCTTCTGCGGACTTCGACGGGACGCGCTTGTTGGGGATATAGGGTGTGGCTGTCTCAGTCATGATGGGGTGTCCCTTCAGGAATGGCCGGCGACAACGAGCGGCTTGATGATGTTGTCCAGTTTGGCGGAGAACATGTGGTATCCCTCTGCGATGTGTTCAAGCGGAATGCGGTGGGTCACGATGTCGCTTGGTTTCAGGTACCCGTTTCGGATGTGCTCGAAGAGGCGTGGCCATTGGCGTTTGACCGGGCATTGGTTCATCCGCAGTGTCAGGCCCTTGTTCATCGCGTCGCCGAATTTCACGGCGCTGAAGATGGGCCCGTACGCGCCCACGACAGATACCGTGCCGCCTTTGCGGACCGAGTCGATGGCCCAGTTCAGCGCGACGGGGGAGCCGCCCTGCAGCTTGAGCTTCGACGCGGTGACGTGTTGGAGGAAGTTGCCGTCCGCTTCTGCCCCGACGGCGTCGATGACGACGTCGGCACCCAGGTAGTCGGTTTCCTTCTTGAGGTGGACCACAATGTCGCCGTACTCGGCGAAGTTGAGTGTCTCGGCGTGGGCGAAGCTGCGTGCCTTCTCCAGCCGGTATTCCAGGTGGTCCACCACGATCACCCGTCCTGCCCCCATGAGCCAGGAGGACTTGGCCGCGAACAGGCCTACCGGGCCGGCGCCGAACACCACCACGGTGTCGCCTTCGGCAATGTCGCCGAGCTGGGCGCCGAAGTAGCCGGTGGGGCAGGCGTCGGTGAGCAGTACCGCGTCCTCTTCGTCCATCCATTCCGGGATCTTCGAGGGCCCCACATCAGCAAAGGGGACGCGCACGAATTCCGCTTGGCCGCCGTCGTAACCGCCGCAGGTGTGGGAGTAGCCGTAAATGCCGCCCACCGCCGTCGCATTGGGGTTGACGTTGTGGCAGTTCGAATAAAGGCCGCGGGCGCAGAAGTAGCAGGAACCGCAGTAGACGTTGAACGGCACCATGACGCGGTCGCCCACCGCCAGGTTCTGCACGGAGGAGCCCACCTCGTGGACCGTGCCTACGAACTCGTGACCAAAGGTCATGCCAACCCGGGTGTCCGGCATCATGCCGTGGTAGAGGTGTAGATCGGAGCCGCAAATGGCGCCCCTGCTGACCTGGACGATCGCGTCGTTTGGATGTTCAGTCTTTGGAATGTCTTTTTCTTCGACCCGTACTTTGTACGGGCCGCGGTAAACCATTGCTTTCATCGATTCCAAGCCCCTTGCATTGGACGTTTCGACATGAACGTTCTCATCTCCGGCCTCTCAGGCCCCGGCGGGGTGGAGGACCACTTTGGTCCAGCCGTCTTCGCGGCTGTCGAAGTTGCGGTAGCCTTCGGGCGCCTCGTCCAGGGTCAGCTCGTGGCTGACAATGAAGGAGGGGCTGGCCTTTCCACCCGCGATGAGATCGCGGAGTGGACGGTTGTATTTCTTGACGGGACACTGGCCGGAGCCCATCGTCTGGCCTTTGAACCAGTAGTTTCCGTAGTCGAAAGCGACTTGGCCCTGCTTCTCCAGCTCGTCGGGGCCACCCGGATCTTGCGGCAGGAAGACGCCTACCACCCCGATGCCGCCCACAAAACGGACGGAGTCGACCAGCCGGTTCAGGGTTTGGTTGGGGTGTTCGTTGCCTTCAGGGTCGTGGGCCTGGTACCCAACGCATTCACATCCCCTGTCCGCGCCGAATCCCATGGTCTGGTCCTTGACGAATTCCACAGGATCGATTTCCGCATCATTCACCGGTATGGCACCGATCTGTTCGGCAAGCTTCAACCGGTCCTTCTGGCGGTCCACCACCATGACCTTGCCCGCGCCCTTGATGACGGCCGAGTACGCGGCCATGAGTCCGACAGGGCCGCCGCCATAGATGACCACAGAGTCGCCGGGGTACACGCCTGCCATCTCCGTGGCGTGCCAGCCCGTCGGGAAGATGTCCGCCAGCATGACGTAGTCGAGTTCTTTTTCCTCGGCGTCCTCGCCAAGCCGCAGGCAGTTGAAGTCGCCGTAAGGAACCCTGAGGTACTCGGCTTGTCCGCCCTGGTACGGGCCCATGTCTGCGAAGCCGTAGGCGGCGCCGGCGAGCTTTGGCTCAGGTTGCATGGTCAGGCAGTAGTTGGTGTAGCCGCGTTCGCAGTTCTTGCAGAATCCGCAGGCGATGTTGAATGGCAGGACCACGCGCTCACCTACTTTGACTTTGCTTACCGCGGCCCCAACCTCCACCACCTCCCCCAGGTTTTCGTGGCCGAAGGACCGTCCGGGCTCAAAGCTCGTCCGTCCCTCGTACATGTGGAGGTCCGAACCGCAGATGTTCGCCGAGGTGATTCTCACCAGCACGTCGGCGGGGTGCTCAATCTTGGCATCGGGGATCTCCTCGACGCTGACATCGTTTGGTCCTTTGTAAACTACTGCCTTCATTGTTCCGCTCTCTTCCTGTGCCACCCCCGGCAGCATGCACGGAGTTGCCCAAGGCGCAAGACAGCCAGGTGTACCGGCATGAGCCTGGCGGGAGTGGGTAATTTAGGACCCCTGCCCCACGAAAGAGCAGGCGGCCTGAGGTTATGAGGTTGTTGGCCGCCCGGGACAAACCCGGCCGACCGTATCCCTAGCGAAAAGTAGCTACCACGGCTTAATCGTAAGCATCCTTATAATGTATGTCGAGGGGGCGAGGGCACTGGGTGTCCCGCTGGCTGATTGATGTTCGATACGGGGGCGGCTGGCGTAGGGAGCGGGTGTATATCTGGTCGCCCACCTCCCGGTGGGTGAGGGTGCCGTTGGGATGCAAGCCGGTCTGGGATCGATTCCGCCGGGTCCCTCCGTCCGGTCCAGGCTGATGCCGCCTGCCCGTCCAGCCATCAGTCCAGTGGCAGTGGCGGTGGCGCAGAGGTGCCCCACGAGGATTACCGTTGCCATCCACCAAGCGCAGTGATCCGTTTATCCTTGGCTCATGTCGACTGATGACGAGAAGGATCCTCCGGTACCTGCGGACGTTGAGGGCAAGATCCCTAAAAGAGTGCACGACGCTCCTGATCCAGATGTCCCCGCTAACGACGACGGACAGGACGGATCGTAGGTGCTCAGTGGCCGATCCGTTCTCTGAGCTCGGCGGCATGGACCATGGGCAGCCCGGAATTGTCCTGTAACTCGCGCAGCGAGAGCCCGGTTGTCTCCCTGACGGCACGTCGCATGGCCTGAAGGTTCGTGAATCCGCTGACCTCTGCAATGTTCCCCAGCGATCGCTTCCAGGAGTTTGGTTCGGCAAGGAGTTCCAAAGCTTCTAAGGTTCTTAGCGCCCGTATGTATTTGTTCACCGGGAGGTCTTCGTCTTCGAAAAGGTAGTAGAGGGCCCTGCGGGAGAGGAATGCATACGCCACGATTTCGTCCACGTCCAGTGAAGGGTTCCTGAAATTCCGCCGAATGAACTTTTTGATTGCTGCGATGCGGGCCGGTTTAGTGTCTGCGTCGGCGACGGGTACTTCCAGCAATGAGCCTGTAAGGGCGGTCAGCAATGAGCGGAAAACCGGCTGCAGCCGCGACAACTCCCGTTCCAGGCCGGCACTTTGCCAGCCTGACATTGCTGGAAGGATGAGTGCGCTCACCAACGGGTGTTCCCTGATGTCCGCGAGGCTCTCCAGGCGCTTCATTGACCGGTCGTTCAAGCCCAGAAGGTCACGGTCGAAGTGGATCCGCATTGCACTAAGCCCAGCTGGTGCATGGAAACTTCCGGGGGACGAGTGGCCCATGAACCTCACGGTGCCAGGGGCGATCTCTTCGGAGCGACCGGAGAAGCTGAACCCGGCGCACGAACTCCGGAAATACAGCAACCAGCTCTGGGAAGTGGAAGGTGCACTCCAGTGGCAGGCAACCGGCTCATTGTTGACATCCACAAGGCTGAAGCCGGGACCCTCCAGGCTTACAGCAGTCGGATTGAAACCCGGGCGAATAAGCCGTTCCGTTTTCTCCAGCCGTGCCGGAGTGTCTATCGCGCTTCCATACCAACACCGCCAGTGTTCAAACTTCTCTTCAAGGCTCAATCCTGCCGGGACGCCGTAGTGCCGCAGCCCTCTCATGCGGTGCAGGGTTTCCGAACGCGGTTCTCTGGGGCGTGTAGCAGGCGGGGTGTTCATGAAGTGAAGGCCTTTTAACTGCCGGGCAGGCGTGGTTGAGCAGAATTCAATGCAGGGGCGGCATTTTCTGCGTTTGGGGGACACTCCAGTCTAGGTTCCCGGTAATAAGCTCATGTGCATCCGTGGCGGAGTTCAAGACAGTGGGACTCCCGAGCAGGAAACCCTGCCCTGCCGGGACACCAATCTCCCTTAGGGTGGCAAGTTCCCCTTCCCTCTCGATTCCTTCGGCAACCAAAATGGCTCCCGTGCTGGAAGAGAACCCGACCATGGCCACTCCGAAAGCCCTCTTCGCGTAATCGGTATCGATGCCGCCAATGATCCCCCGGTCAAGCTTGATGAAGTCCGGCTTGAGTTCGAGGACATGGCGCATGGAGGCGAAGCCCGCGCCAGTGTCATCGACAGCGATTCTCAGGCCGGCTGCTCTTACCCGCGCCAAAGAGGCACGGAGTGCATCGTAGTCCGTTATGCGGCTGTGCTCGGTAAGTTCCAGAACAACCCGTCGGGGCCTGACTCTGGCATTCCCAATCACCTCATCCAGCCGCGGGTCAAGGCACGACTGTGGCGAAAGATTCACGGAAACGTAGACATGCGGAGGCAGGACAGCAGCCGCGATGAGCGCTGCCTCCATTGCCCGAAACTCAAGTTCAACGACGCACCCTGCCAAGGAGGCCGTCTCGAACGACATCCCGGGGGATTGGCCTGGCCGCCCGGCGAACCGTGTGAGCGCTTCAACGCCTAAAACAAGACCGGTGTCCAGCGCACGGATCGGCTGGAACGCAGTGGACAGTGTCGAATGCATGGCTGCTACTTTCGGTGCACGGCAGGGAAATGTCCAACTGGCTGCACAGAGTGATGCAGTGGCTCAAAAGTTCTGCACACATTGATATCAACACCGACCAAACGGCTTCCGTGTCGAAGCTAGGCTTTCAATGTTCCCGTTCCGTCCGGCCGTCCCCCCCAACACGCGGGGCGGAATGGGGACTACAATGCGACGCACGCGCCCTCGGCGGCAGATACATCACCAGAAGGGGCACAGGCCTGGGGCAAGCGCCAGCCTCATCCGGCACATGCTCTCACCCACCGCAGTACACCCACCTCTCACCGGTCCGCCGGTCAGTCCAAGCGTGCCTGGACCCGACGGTCCTCACACCAATTGATCAGATGGTCGACGCAGAGACTCGGCTCCCGAGGCGGCGCTCTGACCTTGCAGTCCTTGCATCCCTGTCAGAATGGGGTGGAAACTCACCTTTACTGACAGGGGCCCACCCTGTCCTAAGATCCCATCCTGACAATCCTGACAATCCTGACGGCAGGAAACTCCCAAAAAAGTAGGCCACGGGGACATAAAGACTCCCGCCAATCTGCGCAACTGGGTCAGCAGACGCCTCGGGCAGTATGTTGCGACCGGGGACAGCCAGCAAGTCGTTCGAAAATCGCTCCGCGAACAAGAGTTTCCCCATCTCAGCAGCACGCAGCGTCAGGTTGGGGTGTAGATAATTAGATGATCCATTCGGCGCCGAATTACTTTAGCTTTCCTTTGAACTTCTTTGACCCCATGTCTTGAAGAAAACCCGGACGGTCGGCGGTGTTCTTCGATTGAGGGCGGCTGGACCGGCTTCGTAGGATGGGGGCACGCACAGGCGGGGAAGGGCTGGGTGTTGGCTGCGGGGATCAACGCATGGATGAGCGTGAGGACCGGAGGCAGAACCGGGCGGAGTTGCGCCGGGCGTTCGTGATTCCGGCCATGATCGGGTTGGTGGTGCTCGGGGTTGCCGGGGTGAACTTTGCCAACGGCCTGGCCACGAAACAAAACCGCTCAGTACTGGACGCGGAGGATTTCCCAAGTTAGGTTTACCGGAAACTACTCAGTTTTGACTTTACGTTCAAGGGGAGAACGATGAGAAAAACGCTCTGGTTGCAAACCGCTGTTCTGGCCGTTTTGCTTGGATTGATCGGACCGTCAGCCCACGCGTCTCAATTTCCGGCAAGGGTTTCAACCGAGATTACCGGGTCACAGCAGTCCCAGGAATCAGAAAAGCTAACGGTCTGGATAAACGGGCAACAGTTCGTACCACCCGGTGAGTCGGCTAACGGAAAAGATGCCAAAATCAATGCCCAGACGTGTCATTGATTACCAATGACAACCCTGAGCCCTTCCAATTACGCCCAAGTCCTGCCGTGCCGCTATTTACCGGCGTCTTTGCCCTTTGGCGGCATGAAAATCGTGTTAGACGAAGGAGCATAAGCGGTCAGACTTCCGTCCTTCTCGGCTTCCAGACGATTCATTTGGTTCTGTTCAATTCGGATCTTCGTGGCCAGGACATCGAAAGCGGTGACGGCTCGGGGATTGGGAGCCTTGGTCCCGTGGAACCTGCGGGGCTGTGCATTCTCTACATATGGCGTGAACTCAACTTCGTATTTATCACCAAGTTCATCCGCCACCCGTTGGGCCAGATGTTCTCCCTGTTCAGTGAACCTTGTTGCCTCGTGCGGGGACTTCCAGCCTAGATCCGGAGCCAACGCGGCGTAGTACGAATCTTCCCAGGCCCGGAGGTCGCGAACGAGCGACTCGGCGAGCCCCGTCCTGTCATAATCCACTGGCCCACCAAACCACAGCACCGTCTCTGCGTAGTCGGGAAACATCCTTACCTTTGCCCGCTCGTTCTGATCCGAATCTTCCATGCCGCGATACTACTGCTTGAATCATTCAGCAGGAACGTCCCTGAATCGTTGTTGGCCCAACCAGGTACGTTGGCGGCATGGACTTGGTGAACTCCATGCGCAATGCTCCCATCCGATCCTGACGCTTGGCGGCCTACTTGAAACGCCGATGAAAACTCCCCCAGGAGAGGGAGCGATTGAGATCGCCAACCCATAGGCAGTTCGAAACCAGGCCATCGCTGTCCACCGGTGTCCGGCTAGGGCGAAGCCTTGATTTATCTGACAGTGGCACACGACGTCCAGAGATCTCATCCTGACAGTTCAGGGCCGAGACGAAGGCTGATAAACCCGAAAACGAGACAGTAGTTCGAGGAACTTGAACCATTTGAATGGGACTCAGGGTCTTTCGGCGCCCAGATCACACAGTGCGACCGCCGGCGGACATCCTGCAATCATTGTGTGTCTCCTTCGAAGGCCGAGTCCTCCCACGTCAAGCGGTCTTATCGTCAGGTTGGGGTGTGCTTCCAATGACAATCAGCACGACGGGCTGCGGCCAACCCGCCTCCGCTCTTGGCAGCCCTAGGCTCGCCGAGATCCGAAAAATTGGGCTGAGCTGTCTGCCCGCGGAAATGCACCCGCGCGTTATTGCGCGGGTGCATTAGCATCCCGTCGGTTCCTTACCTGACGTCGCTTGCGAGGGAGGGTTTTGGGTTATTCAACCGCGCGTCCTATCCGTCGGTATAGTGGTGATCCTTTCTTGCGCAGGACTAGGGCCGTGATGACACCTGAACCCAGCAGGATGTAACTGACAAGCAGCAGTGCGTTGAGCAAGAGCGGGTCACCGGCGACGAGGTACTCCATGTTGAAGGTGGCGAGCAGTAGTGCAGTGCCGATCGCCAGGATGGAGATGATTGGTGCCACCAGCGTTCTCCACACTGAGAATGTCGTGGTCCGGTTGCGTCGGAAGTAGACGATGACCGCGATTCCCGTGAGGAACAGCAGAAGAATAATTCCGTAGAACGCGACCCCGGCAGCCCCCGCGTAGAGCGCATTTGGGTCGCCTTGGGAAACGATGAGGATGATCAGGGCTACGAGCAGTGCGAGGCTTACGGCCATGGCTGACCGGTAGGGGGATCCGTGGACTTCGTGGACTCGTGCCAGCCGCTTCGGGAAGATCCCGTCCACTGATAGTGAGTGTGCGTAGCGGGTGATGATGTTTTGCAGTGAGAGCAGGGATGCGAAGAAGCTGGTGATGATCAGGATTGATACCAGTTGGTTGGCGAAAACTCCGAAGTACTGCGTGATTGCCGCGGGCATGATCCCGGTGGGATCCGCCTTCGCCGTGGCCACGGCTTGGGAGGTTCCTGTGGACAGTATGAGGGCGTATCCGGAGATGGCGTAGAAAACGCCGAGGAATCCGACGGTCAGGAACGTGGCCCGAGGGATGGTCTTGGACGGGTTCCGGACTTCGTCGCGGTAGATTGCCGTCGCTTCAAAGCCGTTGAACACACCGATGGTGAAGAGCAAAAGGATGCCTACTGACGGCGTGATGATGTTGGCAGGGTTCCAGGGTTCGAAGGTGTTACCTTCTGGCCCGCCGTTAGCGATCATGACGAAATCAAAGATGGCCACGATGGTGACTTCGATGACGAGGATTACCGAGAGAATCTTCGCTGAGAGTTCGATGTTGAAGTAACTGAGCACACTGGAGATAACGAGAAAGGCCAGGCTCCAGACCCACCACGGCACAGTTGCGTCTCCCACAAAGGCCGATATGAGGTTGTTGGCGGATATTCCGGCGACAACGATGCAGGAGATGGTGTTGACTCCGTATGTGCCTATTGCAAGGAAGGAGCTGCCCAGTCCCATAGGCCGGCCGAGTCCTTCGCAGATGTAGGTGTAGAAGGCTCCTGGACGGGGTATTGCTTTCGTCATGGCAGTGAATCCGGCGGCGAACAGCGCGACGAGCAGGGCCACACCGAGAAACATGATCGGGACGCTGATGCCGAATGAGATGTTCACCGGAATGAAGCCGAACACGATACCCAGCGGGGCTGTGAATGCCAGTACGGTTGTCAGGAGGCCGAAGGTGCCCATCCGCCCCCGAAGTGTGTATTGCGAACGGGGTTCCGTTGCTGTGGCCTCCGTTGGTATCTCTTCAGGCTTTTGTGTTTCCATGTCTATCCTCCTTGATAGAACGGTGTGAATGGAGAGAGTTCTTGCGGGAATGCAATGCAGGTCCTTTCTTGAGGACCGGGCTGCCGACCGTGCCATGGACTTGGCGGACCAGGTTTCGGGGATTGCAGGTCTGAGGGGACGCCAAAGACTGTCGGGGCGTTGAGGCGGGGTGCGCTGTATGGCCCCCATGCCGGTGCGCCTCGATGATCTATCGGGCGAGCAGGGGTGGCGGAAGGAGCCACGGCCGGTGGCAGCTTTGGTACTGGTGCGGTGGGCCTAGAGGTAGCTGGGGCCCTTGTAGAGTTGCTTGAATACCTTCAGGTAGGTGTCGCCCTCGACTTCGACGACGCCCTCCAGCGAATGGATGTCGCGCCATAGTTGGTACATTCCAGCGCGGTCGTGGGCTACCAGTTCAACGATGATGTCGCTGCCGCCTGATGTCAGGGCGAGGAACGTGCATTCGGGCATTGCACTGACTTTTTCTGCGACGTGCTGGGGATCGCCGGTTACTTTCAGGCGGTACATCGTGATGATGGTGGTTGGGGCGGTCATCGGCCTGACAACGGTCACGACTTGGATCAGGTCTTCGTCGAGTAGCCTGCGCATGCGGTTCCGCACGGTAGTTTCGGAGGTTCCGATTTCGTCAGCGATACTGCGGTAGGAAGCCCGTCCGTCGACTTGGAGCCGCTGAACGATCATGCGGTCAAGTTCGTCGAGCACGTTCTGCTCGTCGATGGCTTCGATCGACATGGGCTGCCCTTTCTGTCGTGCTGATGACCACCCCGTCGGTCAGAAGCCGCGCTTTTCCTCGTACGTGGCGCGGGAATCCGTGAGGTACTCGGGAATTGTAACGTCCCACCATCCGGTCTGTTGCATCATCGTTCGGGGTATCTCATTTGCCGACCTTACTTCAATGAGCACCGGCCGACGCGCTTCGAAGGCCCGCTTGAGCGCCGTCCCGATTTCGGCGGGGTCATCAACCCGCTCGGCCTCGCAGCCCAGGGACTTGGCCAGCCCGCAGAGATCAGCGAAGTACGGTGTGGCACCAATTTCGCGGAAGTCGGTGGCAAGATGGCGGTCTGAGCCGTGTTGGAGCAGCTGGGTGTCGCGTACGGAGTCCCAGCCTCCGTTGTTAAGGGCCAGCACAACGAGTGGTAGATCGAGCATTGCTGCAACGGCAAGTTCGGTGCCTGTCTGGAGAAGGCTGCCGTCTCCAACGAAGGCTAGAACGGGTGCTTCCGGACGGGCCAGGCGGGCGCCGATCGCTGTCGGAATGGCGAAGCCCATTTCCGACATCGCCCCCGAGACAATGTTGTGCCGGGGTTCGTAGACAGGAAATTCGTTGAATGCCTGATCTGCGCAGTAACCGGTGTCGGTGACGAGGATAGTGTCGCGGGGTAGCGCGGCTGCCATTTCAGCCAAGGCCCGCGAGACGGTAACCGGCTGCTGATCATCAGAGCGGGCCGGGTCGAGTTTGATTTCCCAACCTGCACGGAGCTCTGTCAGCTCGGCATACTGTGCGCTGGAACGGTAGTCCCGTGGTTCGTGCTCGGAACTGAGGGTCTTCTCGAGGCTCTCAAGCACCGCCTTGGCGTCCCCGTTGATACCAATCTCGGCCGGATAGTTCTTACCAATTTCGAAGGCGTCGATGTCCACGTGGATAAGACGTGTCCCGCCCGGTATGTCGAAGGTGATTCCCGGCCGGTATGAGGAAGAGACCCGGTCGGTGAACCGGCAACCTACGGCCAGCAGAACGTCTGCAGAACGTGCCATGGCGTTACCTGCGTCGGTCCCGATGTCACCGCAGCCACCTGCATAAAGGTCATGGTCCGCAGGGAAGGCACCCTTTCCTTGATAGGAGTGGATGACGGGCGCGCCGAGGAACTCGGCGACCTTGGCAAGCGCCGGCGAAGCCTCCGACAGGATGACACCACCACCGGCGAGAATGACTGGCCGCTCAGCGGTCGCCAGCAGTTTGGCGGCCGCAGCCACGGCCGCCGGATCGCCGAACGGACGGGACTTCCTCGCGCTGCACACCGGCGTCGGCGGTTCCCACACGGCGCTCTCGGCTTGGACATCCTGTGGGACATCGATTAGAACCGGCCCGGGACGGCCCTCAGTCATGGCGCTGAACGCCTGGGACAAGGTGAAGCCCAGCTGATCAACTCGGGAGGGCTGCCACCACCTCTTAACCACTGGTTCTGCCATCCTGGGAAAGTTCGAACCGTGCGGGCGGTCGATCTCTTGGAACGTGCCCCGCCCGACCATATACGTGTGCACACCTCCAGTGAGCAAGAGAACCGGTACGGAATCGGTGTAGGCGCCGGCCAGCGCCGTCAGGGTGTTCGTGGCACCCGGCCCGATGGAGACACAGGCGGCAGCAATCTTGCCCGCAGCCCGGTACTGGGCCGCTGCCATGTGTACGGCGCCCTGCTCATGCATGGCCGGTAGGACCGTAATTTCGTCCTTGCGGTCCACGAATGCATCCAGCAGCGCGGTATTGCCGTGCCCCGGAATCGTGAACACGTACTCGACCCCCTCACGTATGAGGTAGTCAACGATCATTTGGCCGCCTGTCAGCTCCAAAACTTACTCCCTATCTGTACTTCGAATGACTTACATCACTCTTTGGATACCGCACAGCGTATGCCTGCAGGTAACGGAAACGCAAGGAAAATTTAATAAAACTATCGACTTCCAAAGTCATGACGTGCCAAGATTGCGGAAACCGCATCATCGTCGATGTGGTGCTGTGCACGTAATTGGAGGAAACCGATGGAACTGACACGAACTGAATGGACCAACTGGTTTGGCAATCAGTCCTGCCGACCCGCGGAGCGGGAATGGCCGCTGGACGCTACAGAGACCCAAGAGATCATCGCCCGCGCAGCGGCAGCGAAACAGGAGGTGCGGGCTGTCGGGGGAGGGCACTCCCTGCCGGCAGTGGTACCGACCAAGGGAATCCTGCTGGACTTGGAAAACGTTCAAGGCCGCTTCGATGTCGACTCCGGGAACCAGCTGATGACTCTTGGTGCCGGACGGCGGCTGAGCCAAATCTTCGATCCCCTGTGGGATGCCGGATTCGCGATGAAGAACATGGGCGAGTTGGCCGACAGCACCATCGCCGGTGCTGTCTCAACGGGGGCTCATGGCACAGGAATCTCACTGCCTTGTACCTCGGCATCCGTGGTGGCGGCACAGCTGGTGACGGCATCGGGGGATCTGCTGGAGCTATCTCGTGAATCGACGCCGGAACTGCTGCGCGCGGCCCAGGTCTCCATAGGCATGCTGGGGATCTTCACCGAGCTAACCCTTGAAGTGGTGCCGGCCTATGACCTGGTCGAGCACTCAATCCTGATGAGTGTGGACGAAGTGCTGGATGGCTGGGAAGAAATCCTTGCCAAGCACCGCCACTGGAACTTCTACTACATCGCCACTCCTGCGGCCGCGGCCGCCTTTGCCGACCAACTCGAGCATCTGCCGGCAGGGTCCTCTGACGTTTGCTATTCAACCCTCGTAGATGCCGTCGCGCCAGGTCAATCCCATCCCCACGATGGTGTTCCCCACGTTCGCAGGGACAGAATGAATCGAATCCTGACCATCGAATTTGATCCGAACTACCGCGAAATTGAGTACGCCGTTCCCTACGACATCGGGAAGGAGACGTTCATCGCACTGCGTGAGATGCTGCGTCGAGATCATCCGGATTATGCGTTCCCCATGAACGTTCGCTTCGTTGCCGGTGACGATGCCTACTTGAGCGCGTACGGAGGCGGACCACGAGTCGTCTTCTCCCTTTCAGACGACCCCAAAGCCCCATATTCCTCGGTCCTGGGACGTGCTGAAGCCTTCTTCCTCGAACGCGGTGGCCGGCCGCACTGGGGCAAAGAGCACGCCCTGACAGAGTCAAACGCCCGTGCTGTCTTCCCGGACTTTGACCGATTCGTGGAAATCCGCCGGGAACTGGACCCGAACGGCATGTTCCTCAACCCGCACCTGAAGACCATCTTCGCCTGAACACCCAGCACCGCCGCAAGTCCCCGGCGGCACACACCACCGGAGGCAGCCGCCATCCGGAGGCGGCGTTGCATCAATGAACTTCCGAGAGACGCAAGAACCGAACAGGAGAAATTCCTTGAACCATACATCCCAACAAGTAACAGCACCCACATGGTCGAACTGGTGGGGTGGCCACCAATGCGAACCCACCCGTCTGGAGATCGTCAAGACCGAGAACGAAATTCGTGAATCGATCAGCCGGGCGGCCAGTGAAGGGCTCGGGGTCCGCGTTGCAGGAGGAGGCCACTCATTCGGACCAGTCGTGGTCACCGACGACGTGTTGCTCGATGTCCGCCTCAACGGTTCGATCCAGACAGGTCCTTCCACGGTCACCGTCCCTGGCAGCATGCACCTCTCACAGCTTTTCGATCCCCTGTGGGAATCAGGGGCCGCACTGCGGAACATGGGCGAACTGGAGACAGTTTCCATAGCCGGCGCAATCTCCACCGGTGTCCACGGAACCGGCCTGACGCTGCCTTCGATATCGTCATCGGTACGCGAACTGCGTATCATCACGGCCTCAGGAGACACACTGACGCTCTCCGAAAAGGACGGCGACCAATTCCGGGCGGCTACCCTTGCCATCGGCATGCTCGGCGTCATCACAAAAGTGACATTGGAAACCTTGCCCGCATACGACCTGGTCGAAGACTCCTTCTTCCTCACACCCGAGGAGGCGCTGGAAAGCTGGGACGAACTGCTCCACAAACACAGGAACTTCTCGTTCTACTACCTCCCAAGCCCCCGCGCAGCCGAAACATACTCACTGCTCCCCAGCCCACCTGAGCACAGCCAGGAAATTTGCTATGCGACAGTGCGCGATGCTTCAACCCCTGGGCAGCCAACGGTCGGACCAGGGCCTTTCCAACGGCGGGACCGGATGAACCGGATACTCAGTTTCGACTACGACCTCCGCTACCGTGAGATCGAATTCGCAATCCCTCTTGAGGAAGCCAAAACCGTCTACAACAAGGTCCGCGCCCTCATCAAGGACCATCACCCCGACTACGCCCACCCCATCGACGTGCGGTTCGTTGCCCAGGAAAACTCATTCCTCAGCTGGGCCAGCGATGGGCCCAAAGCCATCTTCTCCGTTCCTGAAACAGCCAGCGAACCGTATCAGGCAGTCTTGGCAGGCTTCGAGGAACTTTTCTACGAGCACGGTGGACGACCTCACTGGGGCAAGGAACACACCCTGACACGGTCACGGCTCGATCGACTCCAGCCCGGTGCTGAGCCGTTCCGTGAGGTGCGCCGCGAACTCGATCCGACCGGAATATTCCTCAATGAACACCTGCGCCCACTCTTCGAATGATCACATCCTGACGGATCAGGCTACCAATCCTGTATTGGGGTATCACCAGCTCACATACGACGACTGGCTCTACCTGAACCCAGGCGACAGAGTCATCGTGCTCAGGAACGGTTACGCCCCGCAGGCCGCCACTGTGGATGACGTCAGTGACGACGCCTCCTACTTCTGGCTGCAAGTTGACGGCCAACAACGCGTGCTCGTCATGGAAGGCGACGTGAAGATCCTCGCCACCGCAAACACGGAGCCACAAAACGAGAATGCCGGCGTCGCCCAACTAGATCTCAGCCCGATTTAGTCACGATCTCTGCTCGGAGTCGCGACAAAATGATCGCAACGCAAAAATGGCTGGGTGATGGTCAGCAGGCCACCACCCAGCCATACCTGTCAGAGCACCGAGGCAAGGACTGGGTTCGGATCCATCCTCTGCAACACACGGGGCTCACCCTCTCGTCCAGACACGGGAATTGCCCCAGCGTCTTCCATGCACCCCACTCAACCGCCGATAGCGAATACCCCGAACGGTTAAGAGCGTCAGGCTAATGCGAACTCCGGATTTCCTGACAGCGGCTCGCGATGTTCTTAGGCCCTATTCTGACAGTCGGCTGGGAAAGGATCCGTGCCCGGCTGGGTGGTGAAGTCCCGAAACAGCCCTAGAAAAGACCAGATTTGCTCATGTTAGTGGTGCCTCGGGCACATTCCTCCGCGCTGTACCTTAACTAACTCCGGTCAGGCACGTATTTTCCATTGTCAGGAGGCAACGACGTCAGGTTGGGGTGTAGTTCAGTTTGGAATCAATCATCCCGGTACCGGACAGTTCCATCCGCCTGACAGAGCAGCACGCTGCGGCGCTCCTGTGCGATGGCTCAGCGACGTCGTCCTTGGCTGGGCAGGCCGCCGCTCACGATGCTTCTCACACGAACGCTGGCTCGCCTGCCGACCTCCCAGTCCAAGACCAAGAGGTTGTATTCCTGCTCCGCTTGGGTCATTGCGTCGGTGCACTCGTCCATGATGTTAAGCCGTTCGAGGTGGTCCCACATGTCGCTGATTGTCGAACCCTCGAAGTGTGACTTCTGAGCCTCACGGGCCAGATCACCCACAATGTCGCACCGATTCGTCTGCGAGAGCACGAAAGCGCCAAAAACCGGCTTCTGTGTTCCTTTGGCCTTCCTCGGAGTCCGTCTCATGGCCCTCATCCTTTGTCAAGACGCAAAGAATCGGCCCCCTCAAGTGAGGCAGTCAGGACGAGAACCACTGCGGGACGGTTCTGTTCTGATGGAAGGGGGGCTCTCTTGAACAGCAGTTTCAGACAGTGCAAGGGGAGTTCCTTCGTATTGTGCGTTTCGCCGTCCGGTTGGTTGGGGGTATCACAAGGTATTCCATCAAACCGACTGAGCCCTGAAGCTTTCTTCGAAGTCTTCGAGGCTTCGGCCGCCCGTTTCCGGCAGGCACTTTGCTGTGAAGACGATAGCGAAGAGGCCGAGTACTGCGAAGAGGAGGAATGTGCCGAATCCGAGTGCTGCGACCACGGGAGGGAAAACCAAGGAAACTGCGGCATTGGTGAGCCAGAGTACGAGCACTGATGCCCCGATCATGAGCCCGCGCATCCGCAGCGGGAAGATTTCGGAGATCATCAGCCAGGCCAGCGGTCCGATCGTGGCTTGCATCATGGCGATAAAGGCCAGGATAAAGACGAGCAGCAGCCAGGGACGGAGCAGGTTGTCTTCGGGGAGGAGAATGCCGACAAGCCCGACCCCTATGTGTGCTGTCGTCGTTCCGATGAATCCTGTAAGCATCATGCTCCGACGGCTGACTCGGTTGATGATGTAGAGCGCTACGATCATTGGAACGACGGAGGCTACGCCGTTTAGTACGTTGAATCCTAGTGCTGCGTTGCGGTCGAATCCTGCTTGTTCGAGCACCTGCGTTCCGTAGTACATCATGGAGTTGATACCGGTGAGTTGCTGGAAGATGCCGATGCCGAATCCAATCAGGAGCAGCTTGCGGGTCCATCGGGTGGAGAGGATTTCTTTCCACGAGCCGAGGTTTTCTTGGCGTTCCTGGTCCGCCAGTTCCCTTACTTCGGCCATTTCTGCGTCGGCCCGGTCTCGAGATCGCATAGTTTTCAGTACGGTGTGGGCTTCGTCGTCGCGCCCCTTGGAGACCAGCCATCGCGGGCTTTCCGGCATGCGCAGCATGCCGAAGAACAGGACGAAGGCTGGCAGTACGGCCACTGCGAGCATGTAGCGCCACACGTCCGGATTGGTGCCCCAGAGGTTGCCGATGATTGCGTTGACGAGGAAGGCGAGGAACTGTCCGCTGACGATCATCAACTCGTTGCGGGAAACGAGGCTGCCACGCTTCTCGAACGGAGCTACCTCGGCCAGGTAAACGGGGACGGTGACTGAGGCGCCGCCTACTGCGAGTCCGAGAATGAAGCGGAAGGTAAGCAGGACGTCGTATTGCAATGACAGGGCTGCCCCGAGCGTTCCGATGAAGAACAGGACGGCCAGAACGATGATGAAAGGTCGGCGGCCGTACCTGTCGGAGACCTTACCCCCCAAAAGGGAGCCAACCGCTGCGCCGATGAGCAGAATGAAGGTGATGAGCCCTTCTTCCCAGGGAGAGATGTTGAAGTAGTTACTCATGAAGGTCAGTGCGCCGTTCAGGACGCCGGTGTCGTAACCGAAGAGCAGTCCGCCGAATGTGGCAATAACGGTGATCATGCCGAGGCGTTTGTTGTAGGATCCCCGCCCCATGGCGGGCAGCTGCTTTCGTCTTCCAGCAGAGGCTGTCACGTCGAGTTTTTGGGCCAAAACAACGCTCCTTCGCGTTTAGTGCGTTAGGTGTTCTAAGGGTTAGTTGTGTGTGTGCATGTCAGAGATAGTCGAAGTTCGTTCGAAGAAGGTCGATTGCTACCGGGATGGGCACCCAGTCAGAATGAGTGCGTGTTTCAGTCACCGCTTATCCCTCAGCGATGAACGTGCAGGAAGTTACCGTCAGCTGATTGCGGGTACGTGCGCGGAAACGACCGGCAGTTATCGCCGCGGCTAAGCGACGGCGTCTATGCGGTTGGATGCGGGTGCCCAGTGGTGAACGGGTGTGGTTTCCCATTTGTATTCAATCCAGGCCGTGTACCCCTGGAAGCGTTCGAACATGGTCCGGGGTTCTGCGCCGTAGGCTGCCAGCCACAGGATGGATCCATCTGTCGTGACGCCGTCCACGAACCCACTTCGCACGGGCTGTCCGTTATGACGGATTTCGACGAGTTCTCCAACGAGGGGTTGCCAATCGTGCTGAAGGTGGAATCTGTCTATCAATGTGTGCTCCTCAGTGCGTTGGAGCCCAAACCGTGGAATCCCTGGTTCAGGTACGTCCGACGGGGGTGGTTGGTTCGTCAGCTGCATCGAAGCATTCCAGCGCTGTGGAAAGTGCGAATTCCAGAGCCCGTCGCACAGGCATTGCGCGATGCTCGTTGGAAAGGATCTCGACGCCCCAAGGGCCGTTGTAGCCGAGGTTCCTGAGGGTTTTGATGAACCCGACAACGTTTTGGTCGCCGTGACCGCATAGGCGCCGGTGATCGCGTGTGTCCTCAAACAATGTCCCCCGGACCTCCTTGTCTGCGTCGTTGAGTTCCACTGCGAATATCTGGTCGGCAGTGAGGTTCTCAGATAGCTCGTCCAGGGTGGTTCCGTAGCGGAAGACATGCCAGTAGTCGACGACAAGACCGCAGTTGGGGTGATCCACGGTGCGCATGAGATCGGCTGATGTGGGGATTGACTGGGCCATGGAAAAGGCAATGGGTTCCAGAGCAATGCGGGTGCCCCGTTCGGTCGCCTCTTCCGTGAGATGACGCAAGGGGAGTGCCAAGGGAGTGTAGTCGTCCAGTTCGGCACCAAAGGCCGTGCCCACTTTGATGAACCTGGCACCGAGGGTCTCTGCTGCATCGAGGAGCAGGTCAAACTGTGGCCGCCACTCGCTGGCCTTGGATTCGTCCCACCAGTTGCTGAGGAATTCGACCTCGATATAGCGGAAGCCTTCTTGGTCGATGATGTCGCGCAGCCCTGCAAAGCCGATTGTGTCCCGGATCTGGAGCAGATCGTCATGGGCCAGTCCGAAGCCGGCCCAGCCTGTGGCGGCCAGAGCTTCCATTCGCTCGCCTATGGGGACGGGGCTTGTTTCCGGAACCCTGAGCGGGGCCGTGTCTCCTGCGCTGGTCCAGCAGGAGGCCACGAGTTCGGGGGTTGAAGAGTTGGTCAATGGTTCTCCTTCGAAGCAATGAGGCGTGGATCACGCAGCGCCTTAATCATGAAAGCACACTTCGTTGGAACGGTCTATTGACATCGTGTAATGTCTAGAATTACTGTTGGACCGTTCCACAAAGCGATGTGGGTCACATTCCGTTCTACATCAGATCCAAGACCTCCGTACTGGCCTTCATCAGAGCAAGGCCGAGGCCTGCACAAGGTCGAGTATTTACGCGAATCAAAGGAGATTTCACGTGGCGAAGTTCAATTGGCGGCGAGGTGCTCTCGCACTTGCCGTAGTACCGCTTTTGGCACTGGGGGCATGTTCAAGCCAGGGCGGCAAGACCGAAGCTGCAGGTGGCGACGGCGGATCGGGCGGGCAGGTTGCCAGCACCCCACGTATGAAGGTTGCCCTGATTACGCACGCCGAGGCCGGTGACACTTTCTGGGACATTGTCCGCAAGGGCGCCGAAGAGGCTGCTGCGAAGGACAACGTCGAAATCCTGTACACGAACGACTCCGATGCTGGCCGTCAGGCCCAGCTGGTCCAGCAGGCCATTGACCAGAAGGTCGACGGCATCGCCGTCACCATCGCCAACCCTGGCGCCATGAAGGACGTCATGAAGAAGGCCAAGGACGCCGGTATTCCCCTTGTCAGCTTCAACGCCGGCGGGGACGTCTCCGCACAGCTGGGTGCGTTCACACACTTCGGTTCCAACGAGTCACTGGCCGGCGAAGCCGTGGGGGCCAAGCTCGCCGCCGACGGCTACAAGCACCCCATCTGCGTGATCATGGCCCAGGGGCAGGTTCAGCTGGAGCAGCGGTGCGCTGGTGTCAAAGAGAAGGTCCCGGCGACGGAGATCCTCTACGTAGATGGCAAGGACATGACCGCGGTGCAGTCCACGGCAACGGCCAAGCTTCAGGCCTCCAAGGATGCCGACGTGATCGTTGGCTTGGGCGCTCCCTACACCGTCACTATCCTCAAGGCCGTGACGGACGCGAACAGCCAGATCAAGGTAGCCAGCTTCGACCTCAACCCGGCACTGGCCCAGGCCATCAACGACGACAAGGTCCTCTTTACGGTAGACCAGCAGCCCTACCTCCAGGGCTACCTCTCCGTTGACGCCCTGTGGCAGAACAAGCGGGGCGGGTTCAAGGTCGGTGGCGGCCAGGCTGTCCTGACAGGTCCCTCCATTGTGGACAAGTCGACCATCGCTGACGTCCTGAAGAACGTCCAGCAGGGTATCCGCTAATCCGAAGCGTTTCGGGCCGCACGAGGCTTCCCTCGTGCGGCCCGAACATCAAGGAGCTTATTCACATGACTACTGCAACAGCCCCAGCGCCGACGCCTGCCCCCGGCGATGAGCGCATCGGACGACGCAACCCCTTCCAGCAACTCCTCGCCCGCCCGGAAGTGGGCGCCCTCGTCGGCGCTATCCTCCTGTTCGTCTTCTTTTCGGTTGTAGCCCCCACCTTCTTGCAACCGAATTCCTTCGCGACCGTCCTTTACGGTTCTTCGACCATCGGCATCATGGCCGTGGGTGTCTCGCTGCTGATGATCGGCGGCGAGTTCGACCTCTCCACTGGTGTGGCCGTGATTTCCTCGGCCCTGACCGCCTCCCTGTTCAGCTGGTACTTCTCTACCAACATCTGGGTCGGTGTCACCCTCGCCTTGGTGGTCTCCCTGGGTATCGGCTTCATCAACGGGTGGATCCTGGTCAAGACCAAGCTGCCCAGCTTCATCGTCACGCTGGCCACCTTCCTCATGCTGACCGGCCTGAACCTGGCACTGACTCGGCTCATCGGTGGATCCGTTTCCTCCCCGTCGATCGCCTCCATGGACGGCTTCAGCGTGGCGAAATCGATCTTCGCTTCCTCCGTGAATATCGCCGGAGTCGACGTCAAAGTCACCGTCTTCTATTGGATTGTGCTCGTCTTGGTCGCCTCCTGGGTGCTTCTCCGCACCCGGATTGGTAACTGGATCTTCGCCGTCGGCGGTGATGCGAATGCTGCCCGCGCCGTTGGTGTTCCGGTGACCAAGACCAAGATCGGTTTGTTCATGGCTGTCGGTTTTTGCGGCTGGGTCCTGGGCATGCACAACCTGTTCGCCTTCGACGCCGTGCAGTCCGGTGAAGGCGTGGGCAACGAGTTCCTCTACATCATCGCCGCCGTGATCGGTGGCTGCCTCCTCACCGGTGGCTACGGGTCCGCGGTGGGTGGCGCTATCGGTGCGTTCATCTTTGGCATGGCCAATAAGGGCATTGTCTACGCACAGTGGAATCCGGACTGGTTCAAGTTCTTCCTGGGCTTGATGTTGCTGCTGGCCACCATCGTGAACCTGATCGTCAAACGCCGGGCAGAACTGAAGTAAGGGGCCGGACCAATGAATGCACAACAGATCGACCAGCAGACCCTGCTGAAAGACGAGAAGGATCCCTTGACCCACACGCCCGTGCATCTGCTTTCCCTCGAAGCCGTGGGCAAGCATTACGGCAACATCATCGCCCTGCGGGACGTGACCATGGCGGTGGACAACGGCCGCGTCACTTGCGTCCTGGGCGACAACGGTGCCGGTAAGTCCACGCTGATCAAGATCATCGCCGGCCTGCACCAGCACGACGAAGGCACACTGCAGGTGATGGGCGATGCGAGGAAGTTCTCTTCACCCCGTGAAGCGCTCGACGCAGGTATCGCCACCGTGTACCAGGACTTGGCGGTCGTTCCGCTGATGCCGATTTGGCGGAACTTCTTCCTGGGCTCCGAGCTGACCACCGGTGTCGGTCCGTTCCGCCGCATGGATGTCCAGAAGATGAAGGCCATCACCAAGAAGGAACTCGCGGACATGGGCATCGACCTGCGCGATGTGGAACAGCCTATCGGCCAGCTCTCCGGCGGTGAGCGCCAATGTGTGGCGATCGCCCGCGCCGTGTATTTCGGCGCCAAGGTCCTGATCCTCGACGAACCGACGGCCGCGCTGGGAGTCAAGCAGTCCGGCGTCGTACTCCGCTACATCCTGCAGGCCCGCGACCGTGGCCTGGGCGTCATCTTCATTACCCACAACCCGCACCACGCGTTCCCGGTTGGCGACCGCTTCCTGCTGCTCAAGCGCGGCAAGTCGATCGGCTACTACGAGAAGAAGGACATCACCCTGGATGAGCTGACGGCCCAGATGGCCGGCGGCGCCGAACTCGCTGAGCTCGCCCATGAGCTGGAGCAACTCGGTGGCCACACCCAAGCCCTCAACGAGGTCAAAGCAGAGGTCGCCGACGTGGCAGAGGCCGCACCCGACCACAACACCAAGCGCCACTAACAGCGCTTCGAACCGAACCTGGATGGAGCAACCATGGAAATGCTAGTAGCCGGAAACTGGCGAGGCGCCGCAGACGGCCGGACCGAAGAAGTCCGTTCGCCGTTTGACGGCCGGACTATTGACACGGTCCCTATCGCGACAGTCAAGGACGCCCAGGATGCTCTGGACAGGGCGGAGATCGGCGCGCACCTGCAGCGGACCATGCCCGCGCACGCCCGGGTCAATATCCTCCTGCGCGCCGCAGCCTTGGCTGACGAACGCGCGGAGGATATCGCCCAAACCATCAGCGCGGAAACCGGCAAGCCCATTACCGAGGCGCGCGGTGAAGCATCGCGGTCGGGAAACATCATTCGTCTGGCAGCCTATGAGGGAAGTCAACTGTACGGCTCGACCCTTCCCTTGGATGCTAACGCCGGCACCGGCTTGGACAAGATTGGCTTCACCCTCCGGCAGCCGGTCGGGATCGTCGTGGCAATCACCCCGTTCAACTACCCGGCCTTGTTGGTCCTGCACAAGATCGCCCCGGCACTGGCAGCCGGCAACGCGGTGGTGCTCAAGCCCGCGAGGGCAACCCCCCTGACGGCACTGAAGCTGGCACAGTGCTTCGTCGACGCCGGTTTGCCCGCGGAGGCGCTGTCGGTTATTACCGGTCCCGGCAGTTCCTTGGGCGATGTTCTCGTTTCCGACCCACGCGTCCGCAAGGTGTCCTTCACCGGTTCGACCGGCACCGGAACCCACATCTCCTCCATCGCAGGAGTGAAAAAGCTCTCGCTGGAGCTCGGTGCGTCCTGCCCCGTCATCATCCTGCCCGACGCCGACCTTGAGCTGGCTTCCAGTGCCGTGGCCGCGGGTGGCTTTATCAACGCCGGACAGGTGTGCATCTCGGTGCAGCGTGTCATTGTTGACCGCCGCGTTGAGGCTGATTTCCTCGATGCCCTGGTACCAAAGGTCGAAGCCATTGCGGTAGGAAACCCCAAGGAAGAGGACACACGGCTGGGTTCTTTGATCTCCGAACAGGAAGCCGCCCGTGTGCACGCTTCCATCACCGAGGCACGGCATTCCGGCGCCAGGGTTCTGACCGGTGGTGAGCGGGACGGCGCCGTGGTGACCCCCGCAGTGGTCGCAGGCGTTGATCCCCGTTCAAACCTGAGCCGCAACGAACTGTTCGGCCCCGCTGTCGCCGTCTCCTCCGCGCAGGACATCGAAACGGCCATCGCCTTGGCCAACGACAACGACTACGGCCTTGGCGCCGGCATCTTCACCAACGACGTCGCGGGCACCGTTCAGGCCATGCGGCAGATCGACGCCGGCAACATCCACATCAACTGGTCTCCGCTGTGGAGGGCAGACCTGATGCCCTACGGCGGGCTCAAAGGCAGCGGCATCGGCAAGGAAGGCGTCCGTTCCGCAGTCCAGGAAATGACCGAAGAGAAGACCATCGTCCTGCACGGACGTCCCTGGTAACGACAACCCGAAACAAGGCAATGACTACACCATCACAGACCATCCGGCTTACCACGGCCCAAGCGGTCATCAAGTACCTCGCAGCCCAGCATTCAGTCGCCGACGGTGTTCGCCGTCGGCTCGTCCCCGCCGCTCTCGGCATCTTCGGACACGGCAACGTCGCCGGCCTCGCCCAGGCACTCGACCAGCTCGCCGACGACATGCCCTTCATTCAGGGCCGCCACGAGCAGTACATGGCCCACATCTCCACCGCCTACGCCAAGGCCACGCGCCGTCAGTCGGTCCTCGCCGTCACGGCATCCATCGGCCCCGGTGCCTTGAACCTGGTCACGGCGGCCGGGCTGGCCACCGTGAACCGTCTTCCGCTGCTCCTGCTGCCCGGTGACACCTACGCCACCCGTCACCAGGGCCCGGTGCTGCAGCAGCTCGAACACCCCACCGAAGCCGACGCCACCGTCAACGACGCGTTCCGCCCGGTCTCCCGGTTCTTCGACCGGATCACCCGGCCGGAGCAACTCCTCACGGCGCTGCCGCAGGCCATGCGCGTGCTGACGAGCCCCACGGACACCGGTGCCGTCGTAATCTCCCTGCCCCAGGACGTTCAGTCCCACGCCTATGACTTCCCGGCCGAGTTCTTCGAACCCCGTGACTGGAAGATCCGCAGGCCCCTGCCCGATCCGCAGGAAATCTCCGACGTTGCTGAACTGGTCCGCAACGCCAAGCGGCCCGTGATCTTCGCCGGCGGCGGGGTCCACTACTCGGACGCCCACGCGGCCTTGGAAGCCCTCGCGGGTCAAACGGGCATCCCGGTGGTTGAAACGTTCGGCGGCAAGGGCGCCGTCACCAAGGATGAATGGTGGCAGGTGGGCGGTGTAGGCCTGGAAGGCAACTTCGCCTCCAACACCCTCGTGAAGCAAGCCGATCTTGTCCTTAGCGTCGGCACCCGCCTGACCGACTTCGCCACCGGATCCCAGTCGATCTTCGAAAACCCCGACATCCGCTTCGCCTCGCTGAACATCGTTGACGCCGACACCCGCAAGCAAGGAGCTACGGGAATCCTCGCCGATGCCCGCCGTGGGCTGGAAGCCTTGGCCCAGGCTCTTGAAGGCCACGCAACCAGCGAGAGCTGGCAGGAAACCGTGCAGTCGGAGAAGGCCGCCTGGGCTCCCATCCGGTCCCAGTGGCTCGATGCGGACACCGCCTACCGCCCCGAAGACCACCCACATGCACCCGTGACCGAAGCGGTCCTCACACAGCCCCAGCTGATCGGCCTGATGCAGGAACACGCCCGCTCCGGTGACACGATCATTGCCGCGGCCGGCGGCCCTCCCGGGGATCTCCAGAAAGTCTGGGACGCCACCGGCAACCGCAACTGCCACCTGGAGTTCGGGTTCTCCTGCATGGGCTACGAAATCGCCGCCGGCATGGGCGTACGACTGGCCGAGGGCAACAACGACAACCGCGTGGTCACCTTCATCGGCGACGGTACGTTCCTCATGGCCCCCACGGAGATCCTCACGGCAGCCCAGGAAGGCCTGAACGTTACCGTCGTCGTGTCCGAAAACCATGGCTACCAAGTCATTCACCGGCTCCAGATGAACAGGATGGGACGCGAATTCGGCAACGAATTCCGTTACCGCACCACAGCCGGAAGCGTTGCCGTCGAAGACGCCCCCAAGGCCCGCCTGGAAGGCGACTACCTCAAGGTGGACCTTCGCCAGATCGCCGAAGGCCTCGGCGCCCTGGCCATCCGCGCGACCACCACTGCGGAGGTCCGCGAGGCCCTGGCCTCCACCCGCGACACACAAGGCCCAGTCGTAATCATCGTTCCCACCGTCCCGCACGTGGACCTTCCCGGCGGCGACGTCTGGTGGGATGTTGCCCCTGCGGAAGTCTCCGACCAGGAATGGGTCCAGGATCTGCGTGCCGACTACGAGACCGCCCGCACCCGTCAGCGGTGGTTCGGATGAGCCGCAGCCCTCTCGACGGCGGCAACCTGCGCGCCCGGCTGCGCGCCGGAGAGACCACCGTCGGCACCTTCGTCGGATTGGCTTCGGCCACGGCCGCCGAAGTGTGCGCCGCGTCCGGCGCTGACTGGGTGCTGATCGACCTCGAGCATGGTTCCGGCGGCGAGGACGCCGTCCGGGAAGGCGTCCTCGCCGCCGGAAGCTACGGTGTTCCGACCATCGTCCGGGTCGAAAGCGGTGAACGGATCCGGATCGGCCGTGTCCTGGACCAAGGCGCAGCGGGCATCATGGTCCCGCGCCTGAACACCGTTGAAGAGGCGGGACAGGCCGTAAAGCACATGCTCTACCCTCCCTACGGAGACAGGGGAGTGGCCACCTACAATCGGTCCTGCCGGTGGGGCATGGACCGGGCGCCGTTGAGTGCGGAGCAGCAGAGCACCGTCGGGGTCATCCAGATCGAAACCCTCGATGCCCTGAATAGCGTGGATGACATCGCAGCCCAGGACGGCGTGGACGTTCTGTTCGTCGGCCCCCTGGATTTGTCTTACGCGCTGGGGGTACCGCTGCAGTTGGACAGCAACGCCTTCCAGGAAGCACTGCAAAAAGTCGTGGCAGCGGCCGAAGAACACAACAAAGCGGCCGGCATCCTCGCCGTGGATGGCGTCGCGGCCGCCAAGTACGTCCGGCAAGGCTTCCGCTTTGTGGCCATCGGCTCTGACTCGACCATCATGGCGGCCGCGTTCCGAGACGCTTTCGCTACCGCCCGCAACTGAACCAAGACTTACCGAAAGAAAGGCATGAAAGTGAGCCAAGAATCCCGCACCGTCGGTGTCGGCCTCATCAGCGTTGGATGGATGGGAAAGCTCCACTCGCGCGCCTACCAGACCGTCCCCTACGCCTACCCTGAGCTGGGGCTCAACACCAGGCTGGTCATCGCCGCAGATACCGAACCCAGCCGCATCGACTACGCCCGCGACGTCCTGGGCTTTGCGGAAGGCACCACCGACTATCACGACGTGCTCAACCACCCCGACGTCGAGGTCGTCTCAATCTGCGCACCGAACTTCCTGCACGCCGAAATCGGCATTGCAGCAGCGAAGGCCGGCAAGCACTTCTGGATCGAAAAGCCTGTCGGCCGCGGCTACGAAGAAACCGCAGCTGTCCAGGACGCCGCAGTCGAAGCCGGCGTCATTACTTCCATCGGCTACAACTACCGGCACGCCCCCGCCGTTGAGCACGCACGCAAACTCATCGCTGAAGGCCGCCTGGGCCGGATCACCAATGTGCGGGCAGTATTCTTCTCGGGCTATGCCTCCGAACCCAACGGGGCACTGTCGTGGCGGTTCAACCGGAAACTCGCCGGAACCGGAGTCCTCGCTGACCTGTTCAGCCACGCGACGGACCTGTGCCAGTATGTAGTTGGTCCCATCGCCGAAGTGACCGCGCTGACAAGCACTGTTTACACGCAGCGCCCCAAACTGGCTATGGGCTCAGGAACACACTTCGCGGTAATCGAGAACGGTGAATTGGGAGAGGTCGAGAATGAGGACTACGCAGCAGCGTTGGTCCGCTTCGGCCCGTCCGCCGTCGGCGCCGGCGCCGTGGGCACCATCGAATCCTCCCGGGTTGCAGTCGGACCCGAGTGCGGCTACCAGATCGAGGTCTACGGCACCGAAGGTTCCCTCAAATGGGACTTCGAGCGCATGAACGAACTGAAGGTCTGCCTGGGACGGAACAACGACGAACAGGGATACACCACCGTCAACGCCAGCCCCCGCCACGGCGATTACTCGCACTTCCAGCCCGGCCCGGGCAACAGCATGGGCTTTGACGACTTGAAGGTTATCGAGGCCAAGAAGTTCCTGCTGGCCGTCACCGGTGGGGCACAGGAGAACTCCAACATCCACGACGCTGCCTCCGCGGCCGCGATCGTCAGCGCAGCTGAAGCCTCCGCACACTCCGGGCAGTGGCAGAAGCTCGAGGAAATCCACGGCACCACGGCAGCGCGGGTGTAGCGATGACCACTGCATCCGCCCGGCGGCCAACAATCAAGGACGTAGCCGAACGCGCCGGTGTTTCCAAGTCCTTGGTATCGCTCGTCCTGCGCGATTCGCCCCGCGTCAGTGACGAGCGCCGCCAGCGGGTGCTCAAGGTCGTTGAGGAGATGGGCTACGAACTAAACCTCGCCGCCCGTTCCCTGGCCACGCGCGACAGCGGCAACATCGGTGTGCTGGTCAGCGACCTGCACAACCCTTGGGCTTTCGACGTAGCCGACGCTGCCCGCCCGGTGCTCGAAGATGCCGGCCACACGGTCCTCTTCAGCGCCGTAACGGCCAAGGGCAGGGGAGTGGACCAGTCCATCCTCCAAGCTTTCCGGGACCTGCGCGTCTCAGGGCTGCTCGTGATCGGAACGGTCCCCGACAAAGCCCCCTTCAACCGGGCCGTTTCCGGGGGAGCTGTCGTGTTCGCAGGCGGCGGACCGGACTACATCGACACCGCCGATGTAGTCCGGTCCGATGACACCCACGGGATGGTCATGGTGGTCGAACACCTTATCGCCCAAGGACATGAGAACATCGTGCATCTGGGCGGTCTGGGCGGATCAGTGGGCAGGGCGCGTGTGGACGGCTATTCCGCTGCCATGGAAGAGCACGGCCTCTCGCGGCACATCAGCATCGTCGACGCTGATTTCTACCAGGAATCCGGCTACGTCGCGGCGCAGAAGGCCTTGAACTCCTCACGCTCACAACATCTTCGGCCCACGGCCCTGGCCTGCCTGAACGATCTGGCAGCTTTGGGAGCGATGACGGCGGCCGATGAGTGCGGGGCCAAAGTCGCCATCACCGGTTACGACAACATCGCGCTCGGAGCGATGCCCCGTCTTGGGCTCACCACGGTGGACCCGGACAGCACCGCAATCGGCGTGACAGGTGCCAAGTCGCTTCTGGAACGCATCCACGGCGAAGGCAACGGCTTCGTACACCACCCCATCGCGCCACGCCTGGTCGTGCGCACTTCAAGCCTCATTGGCCTCTAACACCCACCTACACACGGCCCCACCTGAGCGGTGCCGCCCCGTACCCACATCTTCAAGGATGACGATGGCTTCCCTTAACAACACCCAAAAACTTGTCGCACTTGGCAGTGTCGAACCCGGTCTCGTGCGGCCGCTCCTGGCCGAAAACCAGCAGCTCGTGCTTGACCCTACCGAAGAGGATCTGGCCACCGCCGACGGCGCTATCGTCCGTGCAGCGTATCGGGTGGATCGGGACCTGCTGGACCGCATGCCTTCGTTGAAGGTCATCGCCAGGACCGGTGTAGGAACAGATCTCGTCGATGTCGCCGAAGCCGACCGCCGCGGCATTCCCGTGGTCATCACGCCCGGAAGCAACACTGCCTCCGTCGCAGAGGGGGTATTCGCCCACCTTCTGGCCCTGGTGAAGCGGCTTGCTCCGCTCACAGGCCTGGTCCGCGAAGGGCGCTGGGACGAACGGTCAGGCGTTGATATTGGGGATCTTGAAGGATTCACTCTGGGCATCATCGGCTACGGGCGTATCGGCCGCCGTGTGGCACGCATCGCCGAAGCCTTCGACCTGGCCGTCCTCGCCTACGATCCCTACGCCGAAATCCCCGAAGCAAGCCGGTGCGCGACCGTCGAAGAACTCCTTGAACGCAGCGACTTCGTCACCCTCCACGCACCTCTGACACCGGAAAACCGGAACCTGATCAACGCTGAGCGCCTGCGGGCCATGAGACCGGGTGCGGTCATCATCAACTGCTCCCGGGGCGGCCTGGTCGACCTCGACGCCGCCTACCAGGCCTTGCAGTCCGGGCACCTCGCAGGGCTTGGCCTTGATGTCTTCGACCCGGAGCCACCTGCCCACCACCCGGTGTTCGACCATGACAACGTCACCCTCACCCCGCACCTGATGGGGTTCACCAAACAAGGGATGGCCCACACCGTCCGGGACGCCGCCCAAGGCGCCGTCGACGTTCTCGCCGGACGCGCACCGATGGCGGTGGCACGGCCATGACGGTCCGCGTAGGAGTCATCGGTACCGGCGTCATGGGCGCCGAACACGCCCGTATCCTGCAGGGAAGCATCTCAGGGGCAACGGTGACGGCTGTTGCCGATACGATCTACGGGCGAGCCCAGGCAGTGGCTGCCGACACCGGGGCCCGCAGCTTCAACTCAGCAGAAGAACTCATCGCTTCCCCCTTCGTCGACGCAGTGCTCATCGCCTCGCATGACAGCGTCCACGCCGCACAGGTCAAAGCCTGCCTCGCCGAGGGCAAACCAGTGCTGTGTGAAAAACCGCTGGCGCCCACCACGGAGGAGTGCCAGGAACTGGTCGCCCTCGAATCCGTTCTTGCAGGGAACCCCCTGATTTCGGTCGGCTTCATGCGCCGCTTCGACCCCGCTTACCGTGACCTCAAAGCCACTTTGCGGGCAGGCGGCATCGGGCAGGCACTCATGGTCCGCAGTTCGCACCGGAACGTGCACTCATACCCGGGCGGTGACTCAGCTGCGACCATCACCAACTCCGGCATCCACGAAATAGATATCACCGCCTGGTTGCTCGACTCGCCCATCGACGGGGTGAGCTGGCACGCCCCCAAGAGCACACGTGAAGACACCACCCGCCAAGACCCGCAGGTCTTCCACCTCCACACCCGCGACGGAGTTCTCAGCATCGTTGACGTCTTTGTCAACGCCCGCTACGGCTACGACGTCCGGTGCGAGGTGGTCGGCGAAACAGGATCCCTGGAACTGGCCGGCCCCCGGCCGACAATCCACAACCGGGCCATGGGACAGACCCGCGCCTACGCAGCCGACTGGCGGCCCGTCTTCGCGGACGCCTACAGGATTCAATCCCAGGCCTGGGTAGATTCCATCGCTGCCGGCACCCCCTCACCATTGGCCACGGCACATGACGCCCTCCACGCCACACGTGTCGCCCAAGCGCTCATCGACTCCATGAACGCCGGCGGAACGACAACCAACGTCGACCACGGAATACCCGCCCCGGCACAGCCCGCCCAGACGACCCCCTAGAAAGGACCGCAAACCATGTCCACTGAACGACCCCTGAAGGTTGCGCTGTTCGGCTCAGGCCGCATCGGGCAAGTCCACGCCCGCAACATCGCCGCCCACCCCGACCTCGAACTGGCCTGGATCGCCGACCCCTTCATCGAAGGAGCCAGGAAACTCGCCGCAGGCACCGGCGCGCTGGCCGTCGAAACCGCCGACGAAGTGTTCGCCAACGCCGACCTGGACGCCATCATCATCGGCTCGCCCACCAACACCCACGTTGACCTGATCTCCCGGGCGATGTCCCAAGGCGTGGCCGCACTGTGCGAGAAGCCCATCGACCTGGACATCGACCGTGTCCTGGCGTGCCGGGACAAAATCCGTGGCAACAAAACCCCGCTCATGCTCGGCTTCAACCGCCGCTTCGACCCGAACTTCGCCGCCATCCAAACCCGGGTGGCAGCAGGGGAGATCGGACGGCTGGAACAGCTGACCATCATCAGCCGTGACCCCGCCCCGGCCCCGGCCAACTACATCGCGACCTCCGGCGGGATCTTCCGCGACATGAGCATCCACGACCTCGATATGGCACGGTTCTTCGTCCCGGACATCATTGAAGTATCCGCCTCCGGCGCCAACGTCTTCTGCGACTACATCGAAGAAGCCGGCGACTTCGACTCCGTCGTCATCTCCCTGCGCGGACGCAACGGCGAACTGATCACCATCACCAACTCCAGGCACAGCAGCTACGGTTACGACCAACGCCTGGAAGCGTTCGGCAGCGAGGGCATGCTCAACGCAGGCAACGTCAGCCCCACCACCGTCCGCAAATACAGTGCTGCCGGAACCGAACAAACCGACGCTTACCTGCCCTTCTTCCTCGAACGCTACGTCGATGCCTACCGCAACGAGCTTGACAGCTTCGCCAAGGCGATCCGCAGCGGCACCGCCTGCAGCCCAGGCTTTGACGACGGCGTCCAGGCCCTCGTCCTGGCCAACGCGGCCGAAGAATCGGCACGTTCCGGCCGGACCGTGAAGATCGGACAGGAGTAACCCATGCCATTGCTGACAGACAAAGTCATCCTCATCAGCGGCGGCACCCAAGGCCTCGGAGCCGGCGTCGCACGCCGCGCCGCCGCCGAAGGCGCCGCAGGCTTGGCCATAACCGGCCGCAACGCGGACAGCGGCGAAGAACTCGCCCGGGAACTGTCCTCGGCAGGAGTGGAAACGCGCTTCATCAAAACCGACCTGGCAGACGTGGAACAGGCCCGCAATTCTGTTCTGGAGACCGTCGCAGCCTTCGGCAAAGTTGACTGCGCAGTCAACGCTGCCGGGCTCACCACCCGCGGCACCATGCTGGACACCACACCGGAGCTCTTCGACGCCCACATCGCGGTGAACCTGAAGTCGCCCTTCTTCATCATGGCTGAAACCATCAAGCACCTGCGCAGCCGCAACGCACCCGGCAACATCCTGAACGTCATCTCCATCGCCGAGCTCGGTGGACAGCCCTACCTTGCCCCTTACGTCGCCGCGAAAGCCGGCCTAGCCGGAGCCACCCGCAACGCAGCCCACGCCCACCGCTGGGACAAGATCCGCATCAACGGTCTGGACATCGGCTGGACCGCCACGGACGGCGAAGCCGAAACCCAGAAGAAATTCCACGGCGCAGGCGATGACTGGCTCGACAAGGCCAACGCTTCCGTCCCCATGGGAAAGCTCGGACAAGTCGACGAGATCGCCGAATTCATTGTCTTTCTCCTCTCCGACAGGAGCGGAGTAGTTACCGGATCAGTCATCGACTGGGACCAGAACGTACTTGGAGGATCAGATTGAGCACCATCACCAGCCGTTTGGCAGCCGCCCCCATCTCCTGGGGCGTTTGTGAGGTCCCGGGATGGGGACACCAACTCGAGGCAGACAAAGTCCTGACCGAAATGACCGCCTTGGGCATCAGCGCCACGGAATTCGGCCCGGAGGGTTTCCTTCCCAAGGAAGCAACCCGGCGAGCCGAGGTCCTGAAACAGCACAACCTCCAGGCGATCGGTGGATTCTTCCCCGTGATTCTTCACGACCCGGCCAAGAGCCCACTGGACGTCGTGGCACCCGAACTGGACGCCTACGAAGCAGCAGGGGCAAGCATCATGGTGCTTGCCGCTGAGACCGGTGTTGCAGGGTACGACCAGCGCCACGAGCTCGACGCCGACGGATGGGATCTTTTCGGACGGAACCTGGACTCCATTGTCAAGGCAGCAGCGGACAAGGGCATCCAGGCCGTGGTCCACCCGCACGTGGGCACCATGATCGAGAGCACCTCGGACGTCAACCGGGTCTTGAACGACACGGCAGCCAACCTCTGCCTGGACACCGGCCACCTGCTCATCGGCGGCACCGACCCCAGCCAGCTCGTGCGCGACTATGCAGCCCGCATCGGGCACACCCACCTCAAAGATGTCCGCAAGGCTCTCGCAGAGCGTGTCCAGGCAGGCGAGCTCTCCTACACCGACGGTGTCAAGACCGGCATGTATGTACCCCTCGGCCAAGGCGATGTCGGCATCGCCGGTATCGTGAAGGATCTGTTGGCGGCAGGTTACTCCGGGTGGTTCACCATGGAACAGGACACCATTCTGGAAGGTGCACCGGCCGATGAAGGTCCCGTCCAGGACGTCCGCCGATCGGTCGCGTTCCTGCGTGCACTGGAACAGGAACTTCACGGATGAGCGCCGTCCGCTGGGGCGTACTCACCACCGCACGTATCGCCCAGGACCGTTTCCTTCCGGCTATCAAGACGGCACGCAACGCCGAGGTGGTTGCCATCAGCAGCCCCAACGGCAAAGCCGCAGCCGTGGCGGAGCAGTTCGGTATTCCGACGGCGTACACCTCCCACGAGGAACTGCTTGCAGATCCCAACGTCGAAGCCGTGTACCTGCCTTTTCCCAACGGTCTCCACACGGAGTGGATCATCGCCGCAGCGGAGGCCGGCAAGGACATTCTCTGCGAGAAGCCATTGGTGGCAAGCCTTGAAGACTACCAACGGGTCCGCGAAGCATGCACCCGCAACGATGTCACCCTGATGGAAGCGTTCATGTACCGTTTCCACCCCCAGCACCAGAAGGTCAAGGAGTACATCAACTCCGGGCGCATCGGGAAACCGGTGTCGCTGCATGCCCGCTTCCATTTCCCGATGGACCGCAGTGAGGGCGAGATCAGGCTGCAGCCCGGTCTCGATGGAGGGGCCATTAACGATGTCGGGTGCTATGCCATCGACATCATGAACATGGTCATGGAACGTGCCCCGCACACGGTCTACGGCCGGGGAACCAGCCCTAATACCGGGGACCCGGTAGAGACATCAGCCGCAGCCATCCTCGACTACGGCGATGTCATCGGCACGCTGGACTGCGGGTTTGAAGGGGGCGGAACCCGAGCCCACACCCTCCACATCATCGGAACCGAAGGGCAGATCAGCCTCGACAAAGCGTTCGACCCAGCGCCTTGGGAAACAGCCAAGGTCACCGTCTCCTCCCGTGACGGACGCGCCGAGACCTGCGACATCGGGGAAGACCAATTCAAGATCGAGATCGAACGGTTCAGCGCCTGGGTCCGTAATTCCAGCGCCGACCTTATCCACCGTCCTCTGACCGAGGAAAACCTTGCAGTCCGCCTGGCACTGCACGAATCCATCGCCACCGGTTTGCCGCGGTACGTCACCGACGTCCACGCGGTTGAATACCACCTATCCCAGGAGCAGTAATGACCGTCATCAACCACTTCATCAGCGGCATTGAGGCCGCAGGCAACGGCACGGAAACCAAGCCCGTGTACAACCCCGCCACCGGCGCCGTCACGGCGCAGCTGCGGCTGGCCAACCGCGACGATCTCGACAACACCGTCGCCATCGCCAAGAAGGCCTCCGAAACCTGGGGCGACATCTCCTTGGCCAAGCGCACCGCCGTCCTGTTCAAGTTCCGCGAACTCGTCGCCTCCCACGTCGATGAACTCGCCGCCCTGATTACCGCCGAGCACGGCAAGGTCCTCTCAGACGCCAGGGGTGAGATCGGCCGCGGCCTGGAAGTCATCGAATTCGCCTGCGGAATTCCGCAGCTGCTCAAAGGTGAGTACTCCGACCAGGCTTCCACCGGCATCGATGTCTTCTCCTTCCGCGAACCCGTCGGTGTTGTCGCCGGGATCACCCCGTTCAATTTCCCCGTCATGGTTCCGTTGTGGATGGCCCCCATGGCAATCGCAACTGGCAACGCCTTCATCCTCAAGCCCTCCCACAGGGTGCCGTCGGCCGCCATGCTGCTGGCCAAGCTGTTCAAGGAAGCCGGGCTGCCCGACGGCGTGTTCCAAGTCCTCCATGGTGACCGCGAAGTCGTCTCCGGCCTGCTCACCCACCCTGACGTCGACGCGATCTCCTTCGTCGGTTCCACGCCGGTGGCCAAGCACATCAACGAGGTCGGGACCGCACACGGCAAGCGCGTCCAGGCCCTTGGAGGGGCGAAGAACCACGCCATCATCCTGCCCGACGCCGATCTGGACAATGCCGCAGACCACGTAGCCGCAGCCGCCTTCGGCTCCGCCGGCCAGCGCTGCATGGCCATCTCCGTCGCCGTCGCCGTGGGAGACGCCGCGGACCTGCTCGTAAAGAAGGTCGAAGAACGCGCCTTGGCCATCAACGTCAAGAACGGCACGGAATCCGACGCCGACATGGGCCCGGTCATCAGCCCGGAATCAAAAAACTTCATCCTCAAAACCGTCAGCGAGGCCGAAGCCGCCGGCGCCGCGATGGTCGTGGACGGCCGCGAGCTCATCGTCCCGGGCCATGAAGAGGGCTTCTGGGTTGGACCGACCGTGATCGACCACGTGAAGACCGAGATGAGCGCCTACACCGAGGAGATCTTCGGACCCGTGCTCGTGGTGGTCCGCGTCGATACCCTCGAGGACGGCATCAATCTGATCAACGCCAACCCGTACGGCAACGGCACAGCGATCTTCACCTCTTCGGGAGCAGCGGCACGGAAGTTCCAGCGCTCGGTGGACGTCGGAATGATTGGTATCAACGTGCCCCTGCCCGTTCCGGTCGCCTACTACTCCTTCGGTGGATGGAAGGCCTCGCTCTTCGGCGACAAGCACATCTACGGACCCGAAGGCGTCTCCTTCTACACCCGCGGAAAGGTCGTTACCTCCCGCTGGCCCGAAGCTGACCACGCCTCCGGTGCCTCCTACAACTTCCCCTCAACCTAAAGGGGAATCCGGCTGCGGTGCGCGGTGGCACTGGCACTGGGCCCCAGCGCACAGCTCCGGAAACAGGGGCCGGACCGGTATACGGGTCCGGCCCCTGTCATCTGCCTCCCAAGGCCTCACCATGTCCGCAAGATGCTTATCCAGGCGGAGATCACATGAACAGCTACTACCCTCTGGCCCTGCTCATAGCCAGGCAACAACTGGCAGAAGCACGAAGTGCGCTACCCGACGCGCCGACTGTGCAACGAGCAACCAGCTCCAATGGAAAACCTGAAGGACTCTGGCGAGGAAGAATCGCCACAATCCTCCATCGCGTGGCCTGGGCCATTGAAATGCCCGCTCGGCACCGCCGATGACGAATATGTCTGAGCTGGGGAGAGCGGCGCGTCTTGCCACCAAGAACGTCTCAACGATGACGAGCACCGGTAGCCTCGGGGGGTCACGGCATAAGACCGGTAAATTCAGCAGCTGCGGGGCGCTGCGCTCTTTGCCAGGACCCCGTCATGAATTGTGTCCATAACTTGCCAGCCCTGCCTCTGGAGCCCGCCGTGGTGTGCGGATCGTTAGGGCCGGGCTGGCCGGTTTACCTGCAACCCCGGAATGGAGCACGATGCTGAATGGTCGCGACGCTAGGTCAGAGAGCTATGGCGTTGTTGTCCATTGCTTCGGTGGCCCCGTCCAGTTCTTGTCGGGCCAAGAGCCGTTCGGAAATGATGGCTGCTGCCTGCTTGACGGCAAGTACCGCACGTTCGACGTCGACGTCGCGGCGTTCCCTCTCGTCCCAGGCGACGCCGACGCTGCCGAGCGAGGTTTTCTGGTCTGTGAGGACGGGGGCGGCAACGCTGTAGACGCCTGGGTTGAACTCACCCTTGGTGAGTGAGTATCCGTCTTTTTTGATCTGGCCCAGGGCCGCCCGGAATTCCGCCCAGTTGCTGCCCAGCCCGGAACTGGCGATCTCCGCTTGTTGGCGTGGGTAGATGGCCTTCAGCCGGTGATGGGGCAGGTAGGCGAGGATGACCTTGGATACGGCGCCTTGGAACAGGGGGCGGCGTTGTCCGCGGCTGAAGCGGTTGGTGGGGCTTTGCGGGGCACGGGCCTCCCCGACGCACAGCACGGAGTCGTGGTAAGCGGTACATAGAAGGGCCGAGTGGCCGATGGTGGCAACAAGGTCTTCCAGAATCCCGTGGCTGGCCAGGAGCAGCGGGTCGGTTAGCCGGATTTGGAGGTCCATTTCGATGATGCCCGGGCCTAGCGTGTAGTAGCCGTTGCGGGAGGAGTTCAGCAGCCCGGCATCGTGAAGGGTCTTGATGTACCGGTATCCGGTCGACCTGGAGGTTTCCAACGTTTCGATGATCTCGGCTGTGGACCATACAGGTGCTGTTTCGCTGAACAGCTGCAGGATATTGAGCATTTTGCCCAAGCTGCTGGCACTGTCTGTCGCGGCTGTGAGCTCGATATTGCCGCGTAGCGATTCGTTGGATTTCACGACAGGGGTCCGTGCCCTTCTCTTGGCGGCCTACTCAGCGACGTCACAAAGCAAGCACGATTCTTGGCAGAATTCTCACGATACAGGATATCGTACGCGCCTTGTCGGGTTCTATGTCGAGTAAATGGAACCGGGCCTGAGCGGATGCTGTTTCGCCGCTCAGGCCCGGGGCTGGGGGCCGGCTCCGGTCCGTGCGTTATGCGCGGGGGACGGCCATGTACTTGTATTCGAGGAACTCGTCGATCCCTACGCGGCCGCCTTCGCGGCCGAGGCCGGAGGCTTTGACGCCTCCGAATGGTGCCGCGGCATTGGCAACGATGCCGGTGTTGAGGCCGAGCATGCCGACTTCAAGGGCTTCGCCAACGCGGAAGCCTCGGTCCACGTCCTGGGTGAACAGGTAGCCGACCAGGCCGTAGGGGGTGTCGTTGGCCATGCGGATGGCTTCCTCTTCGGTGTCGAAGGGGATGACGGGAGCAACGGGACCGAAAATTTCCTCGGTCATGAGGCTAGCTTCGGTGGGAACATCCGACAGGACAGTGGGGGAGTAGAAGTACCCGGGACGTTCGGGCCGGGTACCCCCGGTGATGACTTTGGCTCCCTTGGCCACGGCATCGTCGACAAGTTCCTGGACTTTGCGTCGGGCTTTCTCTTCAACGAGCGGGCCGACCTGGGTGCCGGGTTCTGCTCCATCGCCGACGGATAACGCGCTGAGCCGTTCGCCCAGACGGCGGGCGAATTCTTCGGCGACGGGCCGCTGGACGAAGATCCGGTTGGCCGCCGTGCAAGCCTCACCCATGTTGCGCATCTTGGCTGCGACGGCTCCTTCGACGGCACGGTCAAGGTCGGAGTCCTCGAAGACGATGAAGGGGGCGTTGCCGCCGAGTTCCATAGAGGAGCGCATGACGTGCTGCGATGCCTGGGCGAGCAGACGGACACCGACTTCCGTGGAGCCGGTGAAGCTGATCTTGCGGGCGATGCCGCTGGTCATCCACGGGGTGACGACTGCGGAGGCCTTGGTTGTGGGAACAACGTTCAGGACGCCTGCGGGGAGGCCAGCCTCTACCAGGATGTCGACCAGTGCCAGGGACGTCAGTGGAGTGAGGGCTGCCGGCTTGAAGACGATGGTGCAGCCAGCGGCGATGGCCGGGCCGATTTTGCGCATGCCCATCGCGATCGGGAAGTTCCACGGGGTGACGAGAACGCAGGGGCCTACGGGTTCGCGGGTGACCAGGACGCGTGTTTTTCCGTCGCTGGACTGGGTCAGGTCGCCTCCGATGCGGACGGCTTCTTCGGAGAACCAGCGGAAGTAATCGGCGGCGTAGGCGACCTCACCCTTGGCTTCGGCCAAGGGCTTGCCCATTTCGGTGGTCATGATGAGGGCCAACTCGTCCTGGCGGGCCATGACAATGTCGTAGGCGCGGCGGAGGATTTCGCTGCGCTCCCGCGGTGAGGTCTTGGCCCATTCCTTCTGCACGCGGCCAGCGGTTTCGATGGCTCGCTGTGCGTCCTCCGGGCCGCCGTCGGCCACCGTGGCAATCACTTCTTCGGTCGCGGGATTCACGACATCGAAGCGGGCGCCTGAGGCGGCTTCGACCCATTCGCCATCAATGAAGAGGTTGGTGCTGACTTTGGCGATGGTTGCGGCTGCCTTCGCGGACAGCTGGGAGCCGGTGGTTGTTTGGGTAGTCATGAGGGTTCCTTTTCTGCGCTGGAGGAGAGTGCCTTGGTGGTGTCCGGGGAGAGTGGTTGATCGCCGGGATCGAGCAGCTGGGCGAGATGCAGGCCCGGCCTCGATGCGTCGAGTTGATTGACCTGCATCGCACATGAAAAGCCATCCGTGAGAATCACTGAGGCCGCGGTTGTTGCTCTGAGTGCTGGTGCGAGGGCTTGTTCAGCGACGAGCATGCTGACGTCGAAGTGTTGTTTCTCGAAGCCAAAGTTTCCGGCAACCCCACAGCAGCCTGTCGCGTCCACGACGTCATCGACGCCGACAGCACCCAGCGCAGCGCGCTGCGTTGCCGCGCCGAAAACGGAGTACTCGTGGCAGTGCGTCTGCAGTACCACTTGTTCCGGGAGCGGGCTCTGCGGGGCAGGCTTCCAGCCGGCCTTGGTCAGTTCGTGGATGTGGGAAGCGAAGCTGCGGACTCTGGCAGCGACTCTGCGCGCCTGTTCGGTGTGGACGAGCTCGGGAAGATCTTTACGAAGGGCTGCGGCGCAGCTGGGCTCGACGACCACGATTGGCCGGTCGGTGCCGTCATCGAGGGCCGCTGCGGCGTTTCCCAGCAACTTCTTCGCGGCATCCAGCTGTCCTGTCGAGATCCAAGTCAGCCCACAGCAGGCATCCGCGGAGCACTCCGTGGGGCCGGTTCCGGCGAGTACACGCGCTGCCGCGGCTGCGACCTCCGGGCGGAATCCCTTGGTGAACGTGTCGACGAACAGCACCACGCCTTCGGCGGCGCCTGTATCGGAACCGGCCGGGGTGACGCCGGCGGCTGAGACTGCGGTGCGCCATTCGTGGGCTCCGGCAAACCGGGGCATTGACCTTTTCGTTGTGAGTCCGCCCAGGGCAGAGGCCACCTTCGCCAGGGGGGTGGCCATGACGGCGTTCACGACCGGGGCGATGCGTCCGGTGATCTTCAACCAGCGCGGCAGCCAACCGAGCGAAAAGTGCGAGAGGGGACGGCGCTTGCCGTCGTAGTAGTGGGAGAAGAACTCGGATTTGTAGGTGGCCATGTCAACGCCGGTGGGGCAGTCGCTGGAGCAGGCCTTGCACGCCAGGCACAGGTCCAGCGCTTCCCGGACCTCCTCGGATTTCCACCCTTCTTCAACGGTCCGGGCACCGCGGACCATATCCTGCAGGACACGTGAGCGACCGCGGGTGGAGTCCTTCTCGTCTTTGGTGGCGCGGTAGCTGGGGCACATTACCCCGCCGCCATCTGAGCGGCAGCGGCCCACCCCAATGCAACTCTGGACGGCATCGACCCAGGGATCCAACGTCGAAGATCCGACGGGGCGCAGGTCGAAGCTGGTGCGCCATTCCCGCTCCGGCACACCGGCGAGGGCCAGGTTTGCGTCCATCGGATCAGGATCTGTCATGGATCCCGGGTTCAGGATCCCGGCAGGGTCCCAAAGCCGGCGGCATTCGGCAAAAGCTGCCATCACCTCGGGGGAGTACATCAGGGGCAACAGCTCCGAGCGGGCGCGACCATCGCCGTGTTCACCGGAGAGCGATCCGCCGTGGCGGACAACCAGTTCAGCGGCGGCGCTTGTGAACTTCCGGAAGACCTCACGGCCTTCTTCGCTGCGCAAGTCATAGGTGATGCGGATGTGCATGCACCCGGCACCAAAATGCCCGTACATCACTCCGGTGAGATCGTATTCGGCCAGCAACTCCCGGAGGTCCGCTAGATAGTCCGCGAGTCGTTCCGGGGCGACGGCGGAGTCTTCCCAGCCGGGCCACGATTGCCCGCCGGAGGCCAGCCGCGAGGACAGCCCCGCGCCGTCTTCACGCACGCGCCACAGGGAGGCCCGTTCGGCAGGGTCGGCGGCGGCCCGGCCTTGGACAAGCCGCCCGTTCTCTGCCAACCGGGCCAGCAATAGCTCAGCCTGGGACCGGACGGCGTCCATGTCGTCGCCGTCGAGGTCGACAAAGAGCCAGGCCCGGCCTTCGGGCAGACCCAGGACCGAGTCCGGACCGCGGCGGTGTCGCATGGTGGCGACGATGGCCTCATCGGTGCCTTCGACGGCGGCAGGGTTGAACCTCAGGATCGTGGGAATGTCACGGGCCGCGTCGACGACATCCTCGTAGCCGAGACACACGAGCAGTGCGGCGGCCGGTTTCGGCACGAGTTTCATGCGGGCGCCGACCACGATGGCCCACGTACCTTCGGAACCGACCACGGCGCGGGCGATGTTGAATTTCTTCTCGGGCAGCAGATTCTCAAGGTGGTAACCCGACACCTGGCGCGGGATGTTGCCGAATTCGAGACGGAAGGTGCTGAGGTTCTCGTGCGCGATCCGGGCCAGTGCTGTGCTGAGGACAGAGGCGCGGGCAGCCGAGACAGAGTCCGAGGCGTCGGTGGCTCGAAGCCCCGTTTCGGTGGCCGTCAGCCGTGCTCCGTCGGAAGTCACCAGGTCAATTTCCGCCACGTGGTCGGACGTGCGGCCGTAGCGGACGGAATGGTTGCCGCAGGCGTCGTTGGCGATGGATCCGCCGACTGTGGCGCGGTTCTTGGAGGAAGGATCGGGGGCGAAGGTGGAACGGCCGCCGGTGGCGCGTTCGACTTCACGGGAGAGGACCGAGAGGATGACGCCGGGCTGGACGTCGACGGTTCCGGCGTCCTCATCGATGGCGAGGATTTGGTTCATGTACCGCGAGAAGTCCAGGACAAGGCCAGGGCCGACGGCGTTGCCGGCCATGGAGGTCCCGCCGCCTCGGGCGATGAGGGGGGTACCGCTTGCCCGGCACACGGCAACGGCCGCGACGACGTCCTCCACGGTGCGGGGGAACGCGACTGCCAGTGGTTCCACCCGGTAGTTGGAAGCGTCGTAGGAGTATTCGGACCGGCGCCTGGGCGATGCATCTGCAGGGATCCCGGCGCTCTCAAGGTCCGTGAGCAAGGATGTTGCCCGGTGATGGTCGGTCGTGATCGCACCCGCGCTGGAGCCCGTCGAGACACCTTGGTTCGGGTGTGGGGGCGAGAGCGGTTCGGGACGGGGCAACACCGGATGGCTGGCCGATTCGGTCATGGGCGTGAGTTCTTTCTTGAGGGCAGGCAGTAGCCGGTGAAGCGCGACACCAGAGCGCTGGGGCCGGTGCCGCGCTTCAAGGAATCGACTTAGAACGTGTGCAGCACTGCGCGCAGGAACTCGGTCGGCTCGATGGCTTCAAGGGGCACCGGACCCTCATTGGCAAGGAATTCGTAGCCGGACTCGGGGCCGTACTTTTCTCCGCCGGCGGTGACCTGGCCCTTGATCTGGAACAGGATTTCAATGGAGGGGAACTGGCCGGCCTGGTAGATGGCCCCGGCATCGAGCTTCAGGAAGCCAATCCGGAAGTTGCGTTCGGTGAAGCTGCCCAACCACTTTTCGGCTACGCCTTCGTCGGCGGTGGGAAGCCAGTCGTACGCTTCAGGGTTGATCGCGATGACATCCTCGTACCGAGGAGTGGCGAATTCCAGTTTGCGGCCAGTGGCGTGCTCGAAAATTGCCTGCGACCCGTCGACGGCCTGCTCCACGCCGTTATCGTCCGTGTAGTGGTACAGGCCCTTCTTGAACTCACCGCTCTTGGCCAGCTCAGCATTGCCGGCCTCGCGCTGGGCGACGCTCAGGTAGCCCTGGCCGCTGGCGCCGCCGGCCTGCAGCACCATGGTCCGAAGGCCTTCAGCGCGGGCCTGGGGTCCGTAGTGGACACTTTCCGGGAAATAGCCAACCCAGCCCTGCTCCAGGACATCCTTCTCGGTATAGGGCAGACGGCCCTCGATCACATAGCGGACCTGGTCGAAGTTGTGCCGGTGCCGGGGAGTTCCCCAGCCACCACCACCGGTCAGGCCCATGTTCAGGTCGTAATTGTTGGGCGAACCGTCCTCACCGAACAACAGGTGTTTCTGGTCAAGCTTGCCTTCACGCATGCTTCCGACTCGTTCGCTGCCGATATCGGCTGACTTGCTGACGCGCATCTCTTGCTCCTTCACAAAAGTCGAATAATCCCGCGGCGAGAGCCGGTGGGCTGAGGCGATATGGCCAGTCCGCTTCCGTTCCTTGGGCATCGGTGACGGACCAGCTGCCATGATTGACGTTATCCCATATTGCGGGATATTGTCTATAGCAACAGGAATGCCGCTCTTGATGCCTCACCGGCCAAAGGCTCTCCCAGATGCTGCTCAACGATGACGCTTCCCCGGCTGGGAAAGGTCTTCCAGGAACGTCGTCTGCAGGCTGGCCCGGACGAGACGCAACGCGGATCAGCGAGGCACTCAAACGCCCCACCGCCTGCCCATCCACCACAACAAGCGACGCCACGAGGATCGACTATGACGACGACATCCCTGACCCACACACCCCAGGACTCCGGCGTACCGGCAGCGGCCAGGGACTTCAGCGTGGAGGACCGGGTGGTCCTTATCACCGGCGCTGCCCAAGGCATCGGCCGTGAGCTGGCCCGCCAGTTCGCCGCGGCAGGAGCCCGCCCCGTCATTGCCGACCTTGATCTCGGCAAAGCCGCATCCGTCGTGAAGGAAATTGAGGCCGCCGGCGGTACGGGCCTTGCCGTCCAGGTCAACGTCGCAGATGAGGCATCCGTCGAAGCCATGGTGGAGACGATCGTCTCCACATGGGGACGGATCGACGTGCTCATCAACAACGCATCCATCTTCGCGACCATCGAAAAGGGACCGTTTGACCAGATCCCCCTGGCCCAATGGGAACAGGTGCTCAAGGTCAACGTCACCGGAACGTACCTGTGCGTGCGTGCTGTCGCCGCCCACATGCGTGAGGCCGGATTCGGCCGGATCATCAACATTTCCTCTGACTCGGTGACCCGCGGCACGGTGAACTACCTGCACTACGTCACCTCCAAGTCCGCCGTGATCGGCATGACCAACGCCCTGGCCCGGGAACTGGGTGGCTACGGCGTAACGGTCAACTGTGTTCGACCCGGCATGGTCGCCACTGAAGTCGAGCGCACGGTCAACCCCACCGTTGAGGGCCGGGAGCGCGCAGCATCGCAGCAATGCATCCCCAGGGGCATGGTCCCCACCGATCTCGTCGGGGTGATGTTCTTCCTGGCCACACCCGCATCAGCCTTCATCACCGGACAAACGATCGCCTGCGATGGCGGCTACACCCACAGCAGCTAAGTACGACACGGCCCCACAGTCTGAGGAGACCTCGTTCATGAAGCACTACCCTCACCTCTACATCGACGGTCAATGGGTTGACCCGATCGAACCGCGCGACGTGGAACTCATCGACCCCACCCGGGAAGAGCCTTTTGCAAAGGTCACCCTCGGAACAGCCGCGGATGTCGATCTCGCCGTCGCCGCCGCCGAACGCGCCTTTGAAACCTTCTCCACCACCTCGGTGGCCGAACGGATCGCGCTGATTGACCGCATCATCGACGTCTACGAGTCCTACGCCGATGAATTTTCCGAGCTGATCGCACGGGAGGTCGGAATCCCGGTCAGCAACCGCGCCCAGGTCACCGGCCCGGCCGAGCACATGAGGGCAGCCCGGGACGTGCTGAGCGCTTACCCGTTCGAGTCGCGGATCGGCAACGCCATCGTCCGGCGCGAACCGATTGGCGTCTGCGCGCTCATCTCACCGTGGAACTGGCCCATCCAGACCGGCGTCATCAAAGTCATCTACGGACTGGCCGCCGGGTGCACCATCGTCGCCAAGCCCAGCCTGAACTCAGCAGCGAGCGGCACACTCATGGCCCAGGTATTCCACGAGGCAGGCGTCCCCGCCGGAGTGTTCAACCTCGTCAACGGCACCGGCCGCGATGTCGGGGACGCGCTCTCCCGCCACCCCGGCGTCGACATGATCTCCTTCACCGGATCCACCGCAGCAGGCAAACAAGTCGGGGCCGCCGCAGCCGGCACGGTCAAACAGGTCAGCCTCGAACTTGGCGGCAAGTCAGCGAACATCGTGCTGCCAGACGCCAATCTGGAACAGGCCGCCCGATGGAACATCCAACGCTGCTTCTTCAACGCAGGGCAGTCCTGCCACGCACCCAGCCGGATGCTGGTCCACGAAAGCCAAATCGACCAGGTGGTCCCCTTCCTGGTCGACGAAGCGCAGCGCTTCCGCCTCGGAGACCCGCTCGACACGACCACCACCATGGGCCCGGTCGTCAGCGCCGCCCAATACAAGTCGATCAGGGACCTCATCCAAAGCGGCATCGACGAAGGCGCCCAACTGGCCACCGGTGGCCTGGAGCGGCCCGAAGGGCTGGACCAGGGCTACTTCATCCAGCCCACGGTCTTTACCCACGTCACACCCCAGATGACCATCGCCCGCGAAGAAATCTTCGGCCCCGTCCTGGCTGTCATTCCCTACCGCGACGAGGACGACGCACTGCGCATCGCCAACGACTCCCCCTACGGGCTCGGAGGCTACGTCTTCGGCGGGCAGCGCACCAACCCCCACCGCGTCGTGAACCGTCTCCGTGCCGGGCGCATCAGCTACAACGGAGCACCCACCGATTCCTACACCCCCATGGGCGGCTACAAGCAATCAGGGGTAGGCCGGTCAATGGGCAGGTTCGGTCTCGACGAATACCTCGAGGTGAAGTCCGTCTACGGATTCGAAGACGAGGCCCAGGCGTTGCCCGAACTCTTCGCGCAGGTCGGGGAGACCCACAACCCGGCAGGAGCCATCAGCGAATGACCAACGAAACCACACCCCTGCTCCGGAACCCCGCCAAGGAAAAACTGTTGCGGGGCGAGCCGGTCTTCTCAATGACCATCAGGCTCGTCCGGACCGTTGACATAGCCTCCATCGCCCACACCGCAGGCTTTGAATCCGTCTACATCGACATGGAACATAGCAGCTTCCCCCTCGAAGCGGCCGGCCAGATCTGCATGGCCTGCAACTCCCTCGGAGTCACCCCGCTCGTCCGCGTCCCAGGCCCGGACCCCTTTTTCATCGCCAAAGTCATGGACGCCGGGGCCATGGGCATCATCGTCCCGGGCGTCCAATCAGCCGAAGAGGCCCGGGCCGCCGTCCAGGCCGTCAAACATGCCCCGTTGGGAATCCGTTCCTTCTCCGGGGCAGCGCCCCAGCTGAACTACCGGTCCCTCCCGGCGGACGAAACGATCCGGGAGTTGGACCAGGCATCCATGGTCGTGGCGATGATCGAATCCCGCACCGGCCTTGAGGCTGTGGAGGACATCGCCGCCGTTGAGGGAGTGGATATGCTCCTGGTCGGAGCAAGCGATCTCAGCACCGAACTCGGCGTGGCCGGGCAAGTCGATCACCCCGAAGTGCATAAGGCCTTCCTGCGCGTCATCGAGGCCTGCAAAGCCAACGGCAAAGCCGTGGGGATCGGCGGAATGGGCGGCCGCCCCGATCTGGTCCGCCAGTACCTCGACCTCGGCGCCGGGTTCGTATCGACCGGCAACGACATCACCTTCCTCAGCGGTGCCGCCGCGCAAAAACGCAAACAGTTCCTCTGACCGACCAGCCACGAGCAGGAGTACACATGAAAATCTGCATTTACGGCGCCGGGGCCGTCGGTGGACACATCGCAGGACGGCTCGCCGACAGCGAAGCGGACGTCTCATTGATCGCCAGGGGAGAGCAGCTCGCCGCAATCCGGGAGCACGGCCTTCGGGTCGAAACCCGCGAAGGAACCCTGATCTCCCACCCACGGGTCACCGACAACCCCAGCGACCTTGAACCACAGGACATTGTGATCGTCGCCGTCAAAGCACCTGCTCTGCCGACCATCGCCGAACCCATTGGCTCCTTGCTCCACAAGGACAGCCTCGTGCTGTTCGTCATGAACGGCATTCCCTGGTGGTACTTCCACGCCCACGGCGGCGAACTGGACGGCACCCAGTTGCGCCGTCTGGATCCCGACCACAAATTGTGGGATTTCATCGGTCCCGAACGGGCAGTAGGCGCCGTCGCCTACACCGCCTGCAGCGTGACCGCCCCCGGGGTGATCCGCGCCGAGAACCCTGTCAACCGCTTGGTTATCGGACGCCCGGACGGACAACCGAACCCCACCCTCGATGCCCTGGCAAAGATGCTGAACCCCAGCGGGCTCGAGGTGACCGTCACCGACACGATCCGGGACGCGGTCTGGACGAAGCTGCTGATGAACCTGATCGGAGGATCGCTGGCCGTCCTCACAGCCTCACCGATGAAGAATGTCCTGAACACCCCCGCCATTGCTGGGCTGGCCAAAGCGATGGCCGACGAAGGAGCCGCTATCGCCCGTGCCCTGGGCTGCGACCCGGGTGATGCCTACGCCGGACTGGAGAAACTGGCGAAGTCCGGACACCTTCAAAGCATCGGCCAGGACCTGCTGGCCAACCGGCCCATGGAAATCGACGCGATGCTCCGCGTCCCGCTCGATCTGGCCGCACTCGTCCAGGTTCCAACTCCCAACCTTGACCTGGTCATCGAGCTCGCCACCCAGCGTGCCCGGGCCGCCGGCCTGTACACCGACACCACCCACTAACCCGCCCCCAAGAGCTTGCAGAGGCCGCAATCCCAAGGACTGCGGCCTCTGTGCCATGCCCCGGAACTGCCCACTCTGACGCGGCAGAACAGCATCGAGTGGCCAGAGGGCACAGCAACGGCCCGTCCAAGGCAGGAAAAGCGACGTACGGGCCTCTGGCCTCGGCAAACAAATCCGGGCGGTCATCCCGGACCCCGGGACCCGGTAACACCCGCATTCCAGAACTATTGACAAATTCTCACAGTGCGGGATATCGTGAATCACGCTTTGAAGAGCTGTGCTCCACGACACATCGTGAAAAATCGAAGCAGAGCCAGCAATCAGCTTGATCGAGACGGTCCACCTGCGTCGAGAAAGAGCGGTTCATCTACACACCGTTGTGTTCGCGCTGAAGTGCACTGAACACCCAGCCAAAAGGTAGTTAGACGCATGACCGAACAATGTCGATCGAACTCGTGCGAGTCTCGTATCCCCTGCCCAGCCGACAGCACCCGCTCCGCCGGGACGAACAGGAACCGGGCACTGCTCCCCTTCATCCCCGCTGGCAAGACCAGCACCTGCCACGCACCCAAGGAAGGCATCAAGCGATGAGCATTCACGTCAACGCGGGCCGCCGGCTCGACCAACTCCCGGTAGGCAAGTTCCACCGGCGCCTGGCCGTGCTGGTTGGCCTGGGCATGTTCTGGGACTCGTTTGATAACACGCTGTCCTCCGCCGTATTGGCATCCCTGCTGCCAACAGGCTTCTCTACGCTCGAACTGAACTCGCTGTTCCTGTCCTTCACGTTCGCCGGACTGGCCATCGGTGCAGTCTTCGCCGGATGGCTCAGCGACCGGTTCGGCCGTGGCTTCGCCTTCCAGTTCAACCTGGCACTGTTCGGCATCCTTTCACTCTGCGCCGCAGCAGCACCGAACATGGAAGTACTCATCGCCCTCCGCGGCCTGATGAGCATCGGCATGGGTGCCGAATACGTCATCTGCTACGGTATGATCACCGAATTCATCCCCCGCGCCAAGCGTGGCCGCTACCTGGGCCTGCTCGGAATCTTCGCCGGCCTCGGCGTCTCGTTGTCTTCCCTCGTCGGCTACCTCGTCATCCCGGTCTGGACCTGGCGGGCAATGTTCATCATCGGCGGCATCGGCGCGATCATCACCTGGTGGCTCCGCCGCGGCATGCCGGAATCCCCCCGCTGGCTCGAATCGCGCGGACGCAACAAGGAAGCCGAAGCCATCTTCGAACGCATCGCCCGTGAATCCGGCACCACCCATGAAGTGGTCAGCCCGATCACCGTCAACGACGTCGAAAACGAAAAGGCCGACTGGGTCCCCTTCACCGTTCTGTTATCCCGCCCTGTCATCCGCCGGACACTGATCGCACTGCTTCTCACCATCACGTGCCTGTTCGGCTCCTACACCGTGACCGGCTGGGTGCCCACGTTCTTCGTCAAGCAGGGCATGGACGTCTCCAAGTCCCTGGCCTTCAACGCAGCCATCATGTCCGGATACGTCGCAGGACCGCTCGTCATGATGTTCATCGCCGACAAACTGGGCCGTCGCAACATCATCATCCTGTTCGGTACGCTCGCCGCGATCTTCGCCGGTATCTACCCGTTCATGAAAGAACCCGCCCTGATCATCGCCATCGGATTCATCCTGGTTGCCATGGTCGCCTCGTTCCTGGTCCTGGCACTGGGAACGGCACCGGAATTCTTCCCCACTGCCTTCCGCTTCCGCGGCGGTGGCCTGGCCCAGACCGTCGGACGCGTGGGCCTGATCTTCTCGCCCTTCTTCGTTCTCTGGCTATTCAACAGCTACGGCGTCCTGGGCGTTATCCTGACCGTCTGCGGCATGTACATCCTCGTGACCGCAATCATCGCCATCGTGGGCGTTCAACCAGCCCCCGAAACCCTCGAAGAGGAGGCAAACGCCGTCGTGGAAACCCACGCCGGGGACAAGGGCCACAAGGTCACCCACGACCAGCAGCTGTAAGCCCAATTACCTGAACTGACCAACACTGGATCCCCGGGCCGCACCCGGCCCGGGGATCCATCCCGACGGCACCGTTTGGTAGCCGTCCAGCACTGAATATCGAAAGCGTTGACATGAAAGCCGTTGTTTTCCTGGGCGAAAGTAAGCTCGAAATCCGTGAATACCCCGACCCCGTACCGGGTCCGGATGAAGTCGTTATCCGCATGAAAGCCTCCGGCATGTGCGGAAGCGACCTCAACCACCTCCACGGACCACTGCGCACAGGATCACAACTGGTCATCGAAGGGCACGAACCCTGCGGCGTCGTCGAACTCGTCGGCGAAGCAGTACGCCCCAGCGAAGCCAAAGTCGGCGACCGGGTCATGGTCCACCACTACGACGGGTGCCGCACCTGCCAATACTGCCGGTCAGGCTTCACCCAATACTGCCCCAACGCGCGTACCGTCTACGGCGGTTTGGACGGCGACGGCGGCCACGCGGACTTCATGAAAGTCCCCGCACACACCCTCATCAAACTTCCCGATTCCCTCTCGTTCAAAACTGGAGCAGCCATCTCCTGCGGCACCGGGACGGCCTTCGCGGCCATCAAGCGGGTCGGCCTCTCCGCCGACGACACCGTGGCGATCTTCGGCCAGGGACCAGTCGGCCTCTCCGCCACGATGCTCGCCAAAGCCTTCGGCGCACGAGTCATCGCCGTGGATGTCGAACCCTCCCGCCTCGAAATGGCCCAAAGGTTCGGTGCAGACTACGTCGTCAACTCAAAAGAGCAGGACCCCGTTGCCGCTATCCGGGCACTGACCCGCAACGGAGAAGGCGCGGACAAATCCATTGAATGCAGCGCCAACACCATGGTGCGGACCCAGGCTATCCAGTCGCTGCGCCGCTGGGGAACCGTCTGCATGGTCGGTGTCTTCGGCAAGGTCGAATTCGACAGCGAGGAACTCATTCAGCTGCAGAAGACCGTCGTCGGGTCGCTGACCTTCAGCAAGAACCAGCAAGAAGAATGCGCCCAGTTCGTCGCTGAACGCGGACTGGACGTCGAATCCCTGTTCACCAACGAATTCCAGCTGGGCGATGCCGAGAAAGCCTACGAGCTGTTCGACCAACGCAAGATCGGCAAAGGCGTCTTCATCTTCAACTGACAGTTAGTCAAGGTCACTTGAGAGGAAAACAAATGACCACCACCCAGCAGAACTTTCCTTTGACTGAGCAGGCCAGGAACTTCTTCTCCCGTGACGTGCACGGCCTCTTCATTGATGGCCACCACGTTCCGGCCGAGGCCGGCCAGACACTGACCACCACGAACCCATCTACCGGTGAGGTCCTGGCGCACTTTGCTTCCGGCGGCCCAGCCGACATCGACAAAGCCGTCCTTGCTGCCCGCAAAGCCTTCAACGGTCCGTGGAGCAAATGGAGCCCCTACGAGCGTCAGGCACTGCTCACCAACATCGCCCAAGTCCTGGACCAACGCTTCGAAGAACTGATCCAAATCGAAGCCCTGGACATGGGCGCCCCGGTCTCACGTCTGCGCAACTCCAAAGTGTCCCTGATGAAGATGCTGGCGTTCTTCGCCTCCCAAGCGACCAGCATCTCCGGCGAGACGCTCATGAACGGGATCCCCGGAAACGTCACCACCATGACCCTCAAAGCCCCCGTAGGGGTCATTGGTGGCATCATCCCGTGGAACGGCCCCCTCAACAGCCAGTTCTGGATAATCGGAGCAGTCCTGGCCAGCGGCTGCACCGCCGTCCTCAAACCCGCGTCCGAAGCATCGCTGTCGGTCCTGCGGGTAGCGGAGATCCTCCACGAAGCCGGCGTTCCCGCCGGGGTTATCAACGTCGTCACCGGTCCGGGCAGGGCCGCCGGCAACGCCCTGGCAGCCCACCCCGACGTGGACCGCATCGCCTTCACCGGGTCCACCGAAACCGGACGCAAAATCATCGAAGCGTCCACCGTGAACATCAAGAAGCTGCAGCTCGAACTCGGCGGCAAGTCAGCAGACATCATCTGCGCCGACGCCGACCTCGCCAAAGCCGTACCGGGAGCTGCCATGGGCGTCTTCTCCAACTCCGGTCAGATCTGCTTCGCCGGAACCCGGGTGCTCGTCCAACGAAGCATCGTCGACGAATTCACCGAACGGCTGCTGACCTTCATGGACACCCTGCGCGTCGGGCACAGCCTGGACGCGAACGCCACCATGGGCCCTGTCATCTCCCAACCCCAGCTCGACACGGTCCTTAACTACATCGACGTCGGCCGCAACGAAGGCGCAGAACTGCTCTACGGCGGCCAACGACTTGGAGAGGACCTCAGCAACGGCTACTTCGTGCAGCCCAGCGTCTTCGGCGGCGTAAACAACGACATGCGCATCGCCCGAGAAGAGATCTTCGGACCCGTCCTGTCCATCCTGCCTTTCGACGACATCGACGAAGCCATTGCCATCGCCAACGACAGCGAATACGGACTCGGCGGCGCCGTCTGGTCACAGAACCTATCCACCTCCCTGCGCGTCGTCCAAGGCGTCCACACAGGAACCATGTGGGTTAACTGCTACGGCTACATCGACCCGCTCGTGGGATTCAGCGGCACCAAACTCAGCGGCTACGGCTACAAAGGCACCGCCGCCCACATGGATACCTACCTCTACACCAAGAGCGTTTACCTGCAGCTCTAAACCAGCCTTCCCTCCGGCTGCAGCACTGGACGGGCGGGCCCCTGGCCTGAGTAGGAACGGCAAATGAATGACTCAAAGGAAAGAGGGAAGGAGACTGTGGCACTCAAGAACTGGGCGAATCTGAGGCCAGGGGACCGGGTCAGCGTCATCGAAGCGACCTAGTACCCGTACGAGGCAACCGTCGACGTCCTGACCCCCGATGGACGCATCGTCTGGGTGCTCCCCGCAACCGGAGATCACCGCCGCGCCTACGACTGCAGAGAAGAAATCGTCATCAGCCGAATCCGAGACAGGCACTAACTCCCGCGCTACGACGCCACAACGAGCCTCCCCTCGGTATTCCGCACGCCGAGGGGAGGCTCTCTGTGGTTGGCCGACCAGCAGCAGGTACCGACGCTTTCGTGCGTCGCCTGCGTGATTAGTCTTCCGTCTGTGTCATCTGCTCGCCGATAACACGAGGCTGCCAGTGATGATCATCAGACCCTGACTGGTGCTGGGCCTGTGCTGCCTGATGGACCGGCGCCAGAAACCTGCATCAAATGCATGAGCCTCTCATCTGATAGCTATGACGACGTAATGCCGATACCCGCGATTCCATCAAGCTGGGGGAGCGATTGAGATTACCAACCCCTTGAGCGGCTTCGATCGCCTCACCCCTTATTCCGAGCCGCGCAGAAAAGAGGTGAGGACGTGACCCCTTGGCAGGGGTACTGCGGGAGACTCCCTCGGCGCGGGTCTGCTCGTTACCGTTAAGGGATGGACAATAAGCCGGAAGTACGCGAGTTTCTGACCTCCCGTCGCGCAAAGGTGGAACCGAAGGACGTGGGTCTGCCCGCCGGAACGAACAGGCGTGTCGAAGGCTTGCGGCGCAGCGAGGTCGCCACGCTTGCCGGCGTGAGCATCGAATACTACACGAAGCTGGAGCGCGGGGCTATCAGTGGTGCGTCCCCCGAGATCCTCCATGCCATAGCTAGGGCGTTGCAGCTCGACGACGCGGAGCGGGCGCACTTGTTCAATCTGGCCCGGGCTGCCAGCCCTGCCGCGCGGCCGCCGCGGAGGCGCAGCTCGAAGGTCTGGACCCCGCACCCGAGCCTGCAGTGGACGCTGGACGCGGTGACAGCGGGGCCAGCGTTTGTTCGCAATGGGCGGATGGATCTGCTGGCGGCGAACGCGCTGGGCCGGGCGTTCTACAAGGACGCATACGACATGCGGGCTCAGCCGCCGAACATCGCCCGTTTCACCTTCCTGAACGAGCGCGCGTACGCGTTCTACCCGGACTGGGACTCCTTCGCGGAGATCACTGCGTCGATCCTGCGGACCGAAGCGGGGCGTGATCCGCACAATAAGGAGTTGCACGACCTGATCGGGGAGCTTTCAACCCGCAGCGAGGAGTTCCGACGGCTATGGGGCAAACACGACGTCCGTCACCACGGCACAGGATTCAAGACCTTTCGCCACTCTGTTGTCGGGGAGATGACTCTGGCCTATGAGGGAATGGAGATGGAAGCCGAGCACGGCCTGACCTTGACCATCTACGCGGCGGAACCGGGCTCGACGTCGGCGGAGCGGATGGGTCTGTTAGCTTCCTGGGCGGCCAGTGAGGAGCTCGAAGCGAGGACCGCCCGGGAAGCGCCGAGCACGGCGGCCAACGACGATGCATCAAGGCGCGCCCTTTGAAGTTCGCCCTCACGCGAAGGAAACAGATCGATGGGGATCAACCTACGCATCGCGTCGCTGCTGCGGACTAGTGCGTCGCTCCGGCTCGAGCGGAAATGACGACGCCCGGCTCTTTTCGCGCGAGACGGAGCGTCCGCATGTTTTGGTCGGAGATGTCAGATGGGGGCCGTGGCCGACTCCTCCCTGTGGAAAGCCGTCCCCGGCGGCGGGTCGCTCCGCGCGGCGTTTCTTGAGAAAAGGGCAGTCAGCGGCAGGAAGTAAAGTGCGGTGATGGTGGCCCCTACGACGGGTCCGGTCGCACCGAGCGCGGACTGCAGTGCAAACGCGGCGATTCAGCAACCGACCGCGGTGCCACCGTCGAACGACGAGGTGGCAAGCGCGGAGGCCAGCGTCGGCCCTTCATCGGCATAGCATACGGCCTTCCCGATGAGGATCGGGTTGGTCGACATGCAACTGTCGGTCACGCACCCCACCATCGTCGACGAAGGGCTGTCGTCGAACATGGGGCTTGGATTTCTCGATCGCAAGGGACGATGGCCGGTTGGTTGGCCATGCCCGGATCAACAGGATCACGCTGCAGGCCGGGTCGCCGATTCAGAAGGACTTCCAGGACTCTGTCTTCTTCGACTCACCCGACTACCCGGTCCCGAACACCGTGCTCGGCTGTCTGGTCTCGAAGTACCCGGTGACGCCGACGGCGACTGCGGTCGCGTGGATCGGTCGCCACCTCGCACCATCCAGGTCGTGGTCGGCACGACCAAGTCCGGACGCGTCGCCGACGCCGCGGCGGCTTCGGACATCCCGCTGACACGCAGCGAGTGGTGCGGGCCGGTGCAGGCAGCGGGCACAACGTTCCCCGAGATCCTCGTGCGAAGAATCTGGGTGAGGCAAAGAAGTGCCCCGAGTGCGGGCAGCTGGACTCGGGGCACTTCCTTCTCTGGCGCTGGCCCGTGCAGTCACTGCGCGGTGTGTCCGGCGTCGACGGGCAGTGCCGCTCCGGTGACGTAGCTGGCGGCGTCCGAGCAGAGCCATAGGACAGCGGCGGCGATCTCGTTGGGGCGGCCGAGGCGGCCCAGCGGCACGCCAGCGGCGGCCTGGTCGCGGTCGAGCTCGCCGCCGTCGGCCATTCGGGCGACCATGGGGGTTTCGATGGTTCCCGGGCAGACTGCGTTGCAGCGCACCCCGTGCTTCCCGTATTGGAGGGCCACGCTCTTCGTGGCACCGATAACGCCGTGCTTGGTGGCGTGGTAGGTGCTGCGCCCGTCGCCGCCCACCAGTCCACCAAGGGAGGAGCAGTTCACGATCGCGCCGGAGCCCTGCTCGCGCATCTGTTTTAGCTCGTGCTTCATGGAGGCCCAGACACCTTTGAGGTTGACCGAGACGAGCTTGTCGAACGCCTCTTCAGTCTCCTCGGCCGAGTCAACCGGGGGCAGCATGATGCCGGCGTTGTTGAACGCCATGTCGAGGCTGCCGAATGTGTCGACTGCGGCGCGGACAGCGGCGGCGACCTGGTCCTCGTGGGTAACATCGCATGCGATGCCGATGGCCTTCTGCCCCCGGGCAGTGAGCTCGTCGGCCAGTGCCTTGGCGGCGTCGGCGTCCCGGTCGACGATGGCGACGTTCGCGCCGGCCAGGGCGAAGGCGCGGACGGTGGCCTCGCCCATCCCGGCGCTGCCGCCGGTGACGAAAGCGGTTTTACCGGTGAAATCGTAGGTGAGTTGGGTCATGTGGCTCTCCTTACTGTGTGTAGTGGTATCGATGACGAAGCGGATGCGGTGCTCGGCGTCCTGCCTGCTGGAACAAACGATCAGATGTAGGCGAGGAATCGTCCCGCAAAGATTACGCCCGTCCACGTTGTCATCGACACGGCTGCCGAGATGCGGGCCGCGAGCGGGGTCGTGTGGGCGTCGGCCCATTCGTCAATTCGACGGTGGACGCCGTGGTGGAACATGAGCACGTTCAGCCCGGCCAGGAGCAGGAGCCCGAGCTTCCACGGTGCCGCACCGGAACTGGCGACGCCGACGGCCTGTGCGCTGAACAACAGGACGCCAGTGGCGACGGCGATGGCCAGTCCGAGGTGGGATACCGGCAGGAGATAGCGTGCGGCCTTCGTGACGGACAGCAGCGATCGCCCGACGCCCAGCAGCCGGAGGTCGAACGCGAAGGCCGGGCCCACGAGCACGGCGATCCCAAGGATGTGGAGGCTCTCGATCGTCGCGTACATGAACGGAGTGGAGCGCACCGCGTCCCCGAGCGGCGTATCCTGCAGGCAGCGCAGGAGCGGTTCGAGCCAGTCAGGCATCCTGGTTCCGTTCGTCCTGGCGGGTGCGGCGGCGCATGTAGAGGACGCCACCCGCGGCCGCCACGACGATGACGGCACCCAACACGGACCAGACGGGCCACGCATCGGAGCCGCTGTCATCGGCAGTGCCGGTATCCTCTGCCGATGGTGCCATCTCTATGGGGTCCGCCACCGCGGACGGCACGTCGGCAGGATTATCGCCTGGCTGCGGCGCGCCGCCTGGCAGTGGCGCCCTGACCGGTAGCGTGTTGCCGATCACCTGATTGACGGGTGCACTGTCTTCCCCGTACCAGAACGCGACCGGACGGAAGAGGCCGTCATCGGTGCGGTTGATGTACCCGACGCCCTGGAAGCGCTCTCCGACCTCCAGGATGCGGTCCAGCCCGTTGCTGCGCGACCACCACGGCGGCGCGATGATGACCTCAAGCTCGTCGTGGGGGCCGCCGTACGCGGGAGCCGCCTCGACCCGGATGCTGTCCTCGGGTCCTGACAGGTCTTCGGGGATCGGGAGATCGGGCGTGTTGGTTGGGAGTTGTGCGTCCAGTGTTACATCGAAAAGCGAATGCGGGTCGCCCCAGTTCCCTTCGGATGAGACGGTGCCGGCGATGTAGACGAGCTCGTTGGTTTCGAAACCGTCCCAGCCGTGGTGCGCTGCGGCTGGTGAAGCCGGGAGTAGCGCGATCGTTGCCGCGGCGAGGACGGCTGCCGTGGCCAGAAGGCCGCGGCGGAGTGGTCGGGGGGTGTGTGTGGGGACGCTCAAAGTCGTCGGTCCTCTCTGTGGACGTGCGGCTCTCGTCCGCGGAGCTTTGGGTCGGGGTTCAGTTTTCTGCGGGGAACGCTACGCCGGTCTGCTCGGCGTAGGCGGCCAACAGCCGGTCCTGTGCCTGGGCGTCGTGCACGAGCTCGTTCACGCGGGTCTCCACCTGTTGGTGGAAGAGGAGCTGGCCGGTGATGTCACTGCCGTTCTCGACGCCCTCGGCCAGCCAGACCTGGGTCATGTAGCCGTCGCGCAGGCTGTCGGGGGTGCTGGTGTTCCCGTTATGGAAGCCCATCAGAGTGGGGATCCAACCAGGGGCGACTGCGTTGACCTTCCGGCCTGGCCAGAGGCGGGCCGTTGCCGTGGCGATCATCGCCATGTGCAGCTTGCTGTCGCCGTAGCCGATGCCGCTGCCTGAGCGCACCTCGTCAAGTCTTAGGCCTCCGCCGAGGTGCAGGTCTGAGGTGAGGTAGGTCAGCTGGCGCGGCGGGGTCACCAGCGCGGTGAGGAGATACGGCGCTAGGGAGTTGGAAGTGAGCAAGTCGCTGACGGGGAGACCGTACTCACCGGCATTATGGATAATGACGTCGAACTTGCCGAGTGCGTTGATCTGCTCAGCCAGCGCTCTGATCTGGTCAAGGTGGAGTAGGTCGCCGGTCACGACGGTTTCGAGGCCCGGCAGGTCGCGGCGTACGTCGGCGGCGCGCTGGTCATTTCTGGCGTGCGCCACGACCGTGTGCCCGCGTTTGAGGAGATGGGCGGCGGCGAGTTGCCCGGCGCCGGCAGTGGAGCCGGTGATGAGGATGCGCTTCGTACCGCCGTTGAGCGGCCGGACGTTCTCGTCGATCCATACCAGCTCGTCGGAGACCTGCTGGGTGTTGTACACGCCGGCACCATACAGGCCGCCCTCGGCCCTGACGGCGTTTCCGGAGGTTTCGGTGCGAGCGGACGCGGGTCCGGCCGGCGCCAATGTCGAGGGGATCTCTGAGGGAGTGCTGGTGCAGGCTACCAGGGCCGCTGCGCCGAAGGAGGTGACCGTCAGCAGGAGGCCGCGCCTGGTCAAAGGAGCATTAGAGAGCTTCATTCTTGTTGTTTCCTTCGTTCAGCCGGCAACGGCGATGGTGACCTGCTGCCCGTCCAGCTGTTCTATCTGCTCGATGTCCTGGGTCTTGCCGATCCTGGCCAGGTCGTTCGAGAAGGTGTTGCCGGCGGTGTTGTAGAAGAACCCGAGGTTGCCCCACGGCTTGTAGGAGAAAAGGTCCCCTGCTTCCGGGTCCAGGCCCGGGGCGTCGGTGAAATCCCACACACCGGTAGGGGTAGAGATCTTCTCCTTGCCGCCGTAGTCGGAGAACACCAAGGTCATGGGCAACATCGCCAGGAACGAGCGGGTTGTGGGGTTGTCCTCGTCGATGACGACTTCGACGACGGCACCCTTGGCGGTGAAGCGCACTACGGTGCCCACGACTCCGCGGTCTGCGGTTGGGGACAACGACCCGACCGTGGACGGCGTTACGGACGAGGCCGCGGTCGGCCCGGTGCTCCGGCTCGCCGACGAGTCCTGGGACTGCGCGGGGCCCGGGCTTTCACCGGACGACGCTCTGCTGCACCCGGCGAGGAGCAGCGGCAGCGCGATCGCAGCAAAGAGGGCTGTTCTGGGCAGTCGCATCGTGAAGGCCTTCCGGGTCGGTCCAAAGGGGTACTCAATCAATGCAACACAGCAAATTGACTTCGCGGGAGTCCCTGTCATGAGGGGTACCAGGAGGGACTCCCGCGCCGGCCACCCGCGGTGTTCCATGGATTCGTCCGAAAGACAGAATCGGGGAAGGACCATCCCGCCTGGACCGGACGGAAAGGCTGCATCGACGACGCCGCGGCACATCGACATCCACGAACCCAGAAAGGCCACCCATGACCTCGATAGAGTCCCGTGAACCGATAGACGGCGAGCAGCCCGGGCGCGGCCTGCAACGCCGCCACCTGCTGAAACTCACCGGAGCCGTCGTGGCGACCGGAACGCTCGCCGCAACGGGCGTCACCGCCGCCTACGCCGAGGCCAAACCCCAGTGGAACAGGAACTGGGACAAGACGTTCCCCCGCAGCAAGAACGTCGACCATAAGAAGGTCTCGTTCAAGAACCGCTACGGCATTGAGCTGGTCGCCGACCTGTACCGCCCCAAGGGCCTGAGCGGCCGGGCCCGGGCGCTGATCGTCGGGCACCCGTTCGGCGGCGTCAAGGAGCAGACCTCCGGCCTGTACGCGCAGACGATGGCCGAGCACGGCTTCGTCTCGCTCGCGTTCGACGCCTCCTACAACGGCGAGAGCGGCGGCACCCCGCGCAACATCGCCTCCCTCGAAGCCTTTGTAGAGGACTTCAGCGCCGCGGTGGACTACCTCGGCACACGCCCGGGCATCGACCGCGGACGGATCGGCGTGATCGGCGTCTGCGCCAGCGGCGGGTTCTCCCTTGCCGCCGCGCAGGTCGACCCGCGGCTGAACGCCGTAGCCACAGTGAGCATGTACGACATGGGACGCGCCTACCGCGATGGCCAGGGCTACGCCCCAGTTGCAAGCGAGGTCAACACCGTCGCCGAGCGCCATAAGGCCTTGGCCGAAGCCGCTGAACAGCGCTGGACCGAATTCGCCGGCGGAGAGATCCGCTACGGCGGCGGCGACGCGGTGCCGCTCAAGCCCTCGCAACAGGCGGCGGCCGATGAGTTCGCCGAATACTATGCCACCCCGCGTGGCCAGCACCCGCGGTCGCACGCGTTGAGCCTAACGAGCCTCGGAGCCATCACCAGCTTCATGCCGATGTCACAAATCGAAATGACCGCCCCGCGGCCGCTGCTGCTCATCGCCGGGGAGAAGGCGCACTCCCGCTACTACACCGAGGACGCCTACCGTCAGGCACCGGGACCGAAAGAGCTTCACATTGTCCCCGGCGCCGGGCACGTGGACCTCTACGACAAGGTCGACCTGATTCCCTGGGACAGGCTGACGGGTTTTTTCGACCAGAACCTCTGACCAGTCCCGAAACCAGGGAACGGGCACTGGCGCAATCGGCAGGTACCGTCAGCTGGACAGGAAGGTTACAGGGATTCCCAATTGAAGAAAGCTAGAGCCGTACATGTGAACAGGCAGGGTGCGACCCTAGTCCGCGGCTGGTGTCAGGACGATGCGCGGTTTGAACGCCGATAACCGTGATTCCGTAAAGCTGGGGGAGTGGATCTTGCGGCGGAGGCTCTGGTGCCATAGCCGGCCGACGCCAGGCTCTATCGCCAGGCAATGGAACTGCTGCCGACGTTAGACGGAGGAGTCGGAGCGTTCGACCCGGTCGGCTACCGCGGAGAAGCCATCCTGCTGGGCTTGGTGCCAAGTCAGACGCACGTGCTCGTCGGGCAGTAGTTCAAGGAACTCCTGGTTCTGTTGGGCGATGCAGGAGAAGTGGGCGAAGCACACGATCCCGGACCCATTGATTGCAATGGATCCCCAACCCTCCTCGGGGTTCCAGGCCACAACGGTTCCATCATCCATTCGATTACCCATGGAACCGATCGTAGGCCTTGCCGACAGCCGATACCGCAGGCGGACGGGCGCCCACGGGCTCAAGGAAAATGCGTACCCACGCACGACATCCACGTGCGGCCGCCGAAACCCGACGGGCGGCGTCCTCCACGGGCCCTTCCCGCAGTAAAGTAGCCGGCACGGCCCAACCATCGTCTAATGCGCGATGCTCTCATTCAACGACGCCTCGTCTGGAACGCCGATAACGGATATTCCGTAAAGCTGGGGGAGTGGGGGGAGTCGCGGCAGAAGCTCTGACGCTATTGCCGGCCGACCTCGGGGCCGGGTCGGGTCGCGGCCATGCTCCAACGTCAGGCAATGGCACTGCTGCTGCCGTTATGCAGAGGAGCCGGAGCGTTCGACCCGGTCGGCTACGGCGGAGAAGTCATCCTGCTGGGCTTGGTGCCAGGTGAGTCGCACGTGCTCGCCGGGCAATAGTTCAAGGAACTCCTGGTTCTGTTGGGCGATGCAGGAGAAGTGGGCGAAGCACACGATCTCGGACCCATTGATTGCAATGGATCCGTAACCTTCCTCGGGGTTCCAGGCCATCACGGTTCCATCATCCATTCGATTACCCATGGATCCGATGGTAGGCCTTCCCGGCAGCCGCTCCCGCCGGCGCGAACGATACCCGCAAGGGCTTTACCTGAACTTCAGGTTCTGGGGTACGGGCTCAGGCCGTAATGGCGCTTCGGATTGCCAAGAACGTTCACAGCGAACGTGGAACATTTGGGCCTCGGAGACCAACTTGACTTCTAAATCTATATAGATAGATTTAGAAGCATGGAGACTTTGGGGCGTGTCACACCAGCTACGGCGGCGGTGCTTGAAACCCTGCTGTCAGCAGAAAGCGTGTGGGGGCTTCAGATCGTCAAAGATACAGCCAAGAAGCCCGGAACGGTTTATCCCATCCTGGAGCGGCTTGAGGAAGCAGGATGGGTTCAAGGCGAGTGGGAAGCCGGTGAAGGCCGGAAGGGTCCTCGCCGCCGCTATTATCGTCTCCTCGCCGAGGCCAAGCCGCTTGCGCTCGAGTACGTCAGAGCGCAGCGAATGAAAGCCTTAACCGTCCAACGCCCATCTCCAGTCCTGCGAGAGGCCAGATGGGCTGCGGGATGAGGTCCGCTGAGACCGTTCTTGCGGTCTGTGTTGCATTGACCCCGGCGAGGCTTCGTTGCCTTCGCGAGGAACAGTGGAGAGCTGATCTTCGGGATGGACCTGCGATGGGCGTTTCAGCGGGTTCTGTGTTGGTGGGCGCGGCGTGCTCATCGGCAGCATCGCGGTTCCGGGATTTTTATCAGCGCGGCCGCATGCTCCTGTCGCGCCTTTCTAAGGGGGAAAACATGAAATTGGTAGTAGGCGTGGCCGGGGCCGCGGCGGTCCTGGTTGGAGCCGTGGTTGTTGGCGTTCAAGCCAACGCTGCAAACGGACAAGCAGATGCCTCTACGCTCAAAGCGTCAGCGGACGCCCGTGTACCAGGTGGATACGAAGGTTGGTGGACATCAACCCCTGTTTCCGGGGAAACGACAGGGCTTCCGGAGGAAACTAGCGCAGTTAACACCACCACCGGCCAGATCGTCGATGTCTTCAACCGCACCAAGAACGAGGCACGGCAAGAGATCTCCGTGGCGGACGTTCAATTCAAGGTTGTCCGGGATCCCTCTTGGCCTGAGCATTCTGTGGTGATCATAGATACAGCCTCCCGCAAGGTCATCGAGGACTTCCCGGTAGATGAAAAAGGGATTCCTATCATTTCAGGCAAGAGCAGCTTTTGACGTAGCTCTGGCCATGGGGTCCGTCCAGGTCAAGCCTCACCCTGCGACCGCGAACGCCCTTGCGGCCCCCAGGACCCGCTGGGCAGTGTCTTCCAGGGGGGCTTCCCGCAACAAAGTAGCCGGCACGGCGTCATCCAGGTACGGGTTCATGCCCTGGAACCAGGCCTGGACCACGGCCGGGGAATTCGACTCGGCCAGCACCGCAGCCACATGGTAGGCGTGCCGGAGCCGGACCATCACCTCGGCAGAGGGCTTCCGTTCACCCTCGATCCATTGCCGGACCGCCCGGGTTTCCTTCACCGAACCGATGTACGCCACCAGGCTCGCGCCCAGCATCGCCCGCAGGCCCAGCACCAGCAACGGGTCCTCCAGCCTCACCGAATACAGGTGCGCACTCAGACCACCAGGTGTTGCTGCTGTCTCCATGGCTCCATCGTCCCACAACACAGACCAAAACACACGCAAATCACACTCTGAATCACAGGTGATAAAACGCCGATAACCACCGTTATGTCAAGTAGAATAGTGATTATTGCATCTGATGCATGATCACCCCTCTCCTGCTTATCGGTCGCCGGATCCGCATTCCTGGACGCCGAAATGTGCCCCTGAACTGGGGAAACGCAGAACTAACGGTTGCCAGTGGTCGGTCGCTGGTCCATCGCAGCGGACCCAGAAGCTGGGTTGCAACAGGCTGGATTGGCCCGTGAATCCGCGGATTTGCGCGGGCTATGCATTAATTGCATGATTCTTGCATCCAATGCAATGTATCAGGAGGCTTTGTGGCGGTTGATTCAGCGGGACGTGTGCTCGAATTCGGCGCTGTGCGTTTCCTTCACCCGGAGGACCACGTGTTCACCCAGATGCTCAGCGGCTGGCGCAACCAGCAGTTGAGCCGGAACCTTGCGTTTGGCACCATCGAGGGCCGGGAACGGCTGGTGACGCGGTTTCAGGAGTCCACGAACGAGTATCCATGGCGATGGACGCCGGCCCACGTGGATGAGTTCTTCGGTGATCTGCGCAGCGTGAAACACTCTGCCCAATCCACGAGCCGAAGCTATCAGGCGGCTCTTCGGGCATTCTGCTCGTACGTCGCTTCGCCCGATTATGGCTGGGACCGGGTCTGCGAGCAGTATTTCGGATCGCACCCTTCACAGGTCTGTTTCGATTGGAACACGGCGGTCCACGCCCAGACCAACGAATCGGATCCCAAGCGGCGCCCCTTCACCCGGCAGGAGCTGCAGGTCTTCTTTGACCGGGCCGATGACGAGGTCGACAGGATCGCGACGCTGGGCCGCAAGGGCTGGCTGCCGGCCTACCGGGACGCTGTCCTATTCAAGGTTGCTTACTCCTGGGGTCTGCGGCGCAATGAGGTCAGGCACCTGCAGACCGTCGATTTTGCCCGGAACCCGCACGCGCGGGAATTCGGCAAGTACGGGGTCCTGCAGGTCCGCTACGGCAAAGCCATGAAGGGTTCACCACCCAAACGCCGCAGCGTCCTGGACCTGTTCCCTTCAGAACGGGGCACCCTTGTTTCGGAGACCGCGCTGAACCGAAGGTTCAACCGGTACTGCGAGGACCTGGGCCTCTCCCCCGGTTTGGACATCCACTCGCTACGCGCCGCTCCTACGTCACCCACCTGATCGAATCAGGCATGGACGCTTTGTTCGTCCAGCACCAGGCCGGGCATGAGCACGCCTCAACGACAGCCCTCTATACCTCCGTCTCCAGCGCCTACAGAGTCAAAACCCTGCGCCGTGCTCTGGACTCCACGGTCCGGGACGCGCTGGCCGGAATGGAAGACTGAACGCATGAAACGAGAGATCGACTACCGGTGGCGGCTTGCAGAACTTATGGCAGCCCGGGGAATGCACAACAGTACAGACCTCAGTCCCTTGCTCAAGGAGCGCGGCATCGAACTCTCCGCTTCCCAGGTCTATCGGCTCGTCACCCAACGCCCGGAGCGCGTCTCACTCATGATGATCGCTGCGCTCTGCGACATCTTCTCCTGCGGACCCGAAGACCTGGTCACCGTCACGGCGACAGATGCCAAGGTCCGCAAAGTCGCCTCCGACGCCAATGTCGTGGACCTGAACAAGACCATCCGGCCCAAACGTGCCCGGGTAATCCGCGATGACGGCTGAGATCAGCCCCCGGATGGCCATTCGGGGCCGGCCCCGCACCACCGGGGCATTCACCTGCGACAGGTGCTCCCGGGCAGCCAGCAAACACCGCGCCAGCTGGCCCGAAGGCAGGATCTGCGGGACCTGCTTCACGGTCGCCATGCGCACCCACGGGAACTGCCCCGGCTGCGGAACAGAACGCATGCTCCCCGGAAGGTCTGCTTCCCACAGTGATAACCCAGTCTGCGCCGATTGCGCCGGCATCACCCAGGACTACCACTGCTCCGGTTGCGGCACGGAAACCGAGCATTACCGCCAGAACACTTGCGCCCGCTGCTCACTCCGAAGCGACCTCGCCGGGCTGTTGCACGTCGAGGAGTCTCAGGGCACGGAAACCACGGCAGCGAAGCTGCTCGGGGCGCTCACCGGGGCCCAGCGCCCCGAAAGCATCCTCACCTGGCTCCGCAAATCCGGCGTCCGCGAACTGCTCGAACGAGTCGCTATTGGTGAGATCCCGCTCAGTCACGAGGCGCTGGACAGGGAACCCAGGAGCCTGCGGGTGGAGCACCTGCGCAGCCTGCTCATCCACCACAAGCTACTCCCGGTCCGGGACCACTACCTCGCGCTCTTTGAGCGGTGGCTAAGCGGCAAGCTTGATGACATTGATGACATCGAGGTTCGGCGACCCATTGAGTCCTTCGCCCGCTGGCATCACCTGCGACGCATCAGAACACTCTCTACAGACGGGAAGCCCACCCGCGGTCCCGTGCACAGCGCGAAGCAGGAAATCACCGAAACCATCAAATTCCTCGTCTGGCTCAAGGTCACTCACGAGCCGGCGGTCATCCAGCATCTCTGGAGGCCACTACAGGATCGAGCCAACGACTATATGAACGCCATGGCTTCACAGTTGCCCAGTCTGAGATAGAAGCCACAGAGTTCCCAGTAGCAATGACTAGGCCAGCCCAAAGTGAGCAATGAAGACGCAGCCCAGCCCCCGGAACAGGGCTAACGCCGTGCCGTGCCGGACGATCTGTTCTGCACGGCACGGTGCTCCCTATGGCGTACTTTCCGCCGTATGCACTGCCCGCAAGCGCAGGGCAATATACTGGCGGCCTGGAAGTTCCACCCTGAACCGGCCCGAGTAGGTGCCGGGGAGCGTTTCCAGCGTCATGTTCCAAGTGTCGATGATGTCAACCTCAAAAGCGATTTCCTGGGGTTTGACGAACCGCCGGTAGGTGGGTTGGAAGAAGCCAAAGTAGGTGAGCTCATACTCGTTTGCTATCCCTGCGCTGACCACATCCCAGGGACCGGTGAGAGGTTCCAACCGGCCGCCGGGGGCTTCGTCCTGGATCCTGCGCAGGAAACCGATGCGGTCAGGGCTGGTCCCCTTCAACGAACCACCCTTGGCCCACCACAAGACATCCTGCGAGTCCGTGTAGGTCTCTCCGTGGCCGACGTATCCCCCTCGTATGGCGCCTTCCCAGAAACGGCGGGTCATCTCCTCGCCGGTGATGTTGCCCCAGCCCTGGTCAATGTTGCCCTCATAGGCGCACTCGTCGATGACGATCGGCTTGCCGTACTGTTCTCGCCATTCACTGGTCATTTCGGCGGTTTTGTAAATGTCCCTGCGCTGGATGCTGCAATGGGTCACCCACGGGCGGCTGTGGTCGTAGAATTCGCGGCAGTTGTGGATGGAAAGTAGGTGACCGTTGGGGTCGTTGGCAACCACGATGTCCGCGAAGCGCTCCCAATCCTGAGTAGTCTTTTCAAACATCAGGTCATACTCATTTGCAAGTGACCACCAGATGTTTCGTTTCGACGCAAGGCGGGCTACGGCGTATTTCACAAACAGATCGTCCTGATCAGGGCTCATGGTGGAGAAGCCCCAGCGATCGTAGGCGTGGAAGAGGATCAGATCAGCTTCGATGCCCAGGTCTTCGAGCTGATCGATACGGCCTTCCAAGTGGGCCCAAAACAAAGGGTTGGGCCGAAGATAGTCGAATCCATCTGCGACCGATCCCTCGTATGGGTAGATCTCCGGTTCGTTTTCGTTGAACAGGTAGGACTTGGGGAAGACGCACATGCGCATCTTGTTGAAGGGGCCGTGGGCGAGGGTTGCGAGGGTTTCTTCTTCGAGCGCATCACCTTGGTGGGTCCACACGTAGGAGGTGGTGCCGATCGGCAGGTAGGGGGTGCCGTCGTCGTAGGCGAAGTGGAACTGCTCGGCTACCCGGACGACGCCGCGGGAGGATGCTTCCCCGGCATGGAAGTTTCCGGTGATGCCGTTCAGCGAGCGGGCGTTGCTGCGGGTGCTGAAGGCCCAATCCCCTGCTTCGGGGACCAGGAGGCGGATGCGGTAGCTGCCGTGGCCGTCGTAGAAGCCGGGCACTGTGTGGGTGTTGCCGTTGCCGGCGGTGAAGTCGGCGGCCAGTTCGACGTCGGTGAACGGGTTTCCGTGCTCGGGGCCCTGAAGCTGGATTTCGAACGGCGCCCATTTGGCCGCGGTGGCGGAGAACACCGCCTTCGCACTTCCCTCCGGCGTCTCTTCGGGTTCATAGTCCGCCTGTGGACGGGGCGCCCTCGGCGCTGTAGCTGCCGGCGTCAGAGATGGATCGATAGAGGTGATTCTGGCGAGAATTTCAGCTTTGCGTGCGTCATCGTCCTGGAGGCAATGTTCGGTTTCGAGGATGAGTCCGAGCGGGTAGTCGTACAGGGTATGCAGGATCGGGTTGGTAGCCAGCTCGGGGATTTCCGTTGCAATGACCCGGTGCCCGGACGCATCGCGCATCACATCAAGCAGCGGCGTGGAGGCTGTGAAATTAGCCATGATTCCTTTCAAGATTTCGGTCAGTTCGAAGCGACGGCGGTCAGCCCTGGCGGCGCCGATGTATGCCTGGGTAGCCAGCAACTCAGTCTGCGGCGCTTCGTTGAGTCCTGTGCGACCTGACCCTTTAAAACTCTGGGGGTTGACAGTATCCACGTCAACCGGTTGACCAATAATTTCATAGCCAAGAGCTCCAAGGTGCGAGCTTGAGAGTTCCCTCGTGGCAATGTCCACTCCAGTCCAAAGTGAGCTATAGCAACGCAGCCGAGACCTGGGAAACACCCGGGGGCACCACACTGAGTGAGTACTCAACAGTGAAAAACGGCTGGCCCCATCCGTAGAGCGAAAGGAGCCTGTCGGTGAGCACGCCCTCGGTGAACCACCGCCAGCGAGATGGGCATCCTGGCTCCGGCTCGAGACGGCACCGTGATCCCTTTGGCTTCCACCGCAACCTGGGCATCTACGCCGTTGCACTTCGCCTAGCCGCAGACCAGCAGTTTGGATAGTGCTGGCACTGTCGGTGTAAGCGCCATGCTTACCTGCCGATTCAGGCAGGATGGTGCTGGATTCCAGCGGTTTCGAGCCGCTGGAAAATCCCGTCGACAATTTCACGGAAGTCGGCGCCGTCGCTTGGTGTCCACTGCTCCCAGGCGATGTCGACCGCGGCGAGTCCGGCGGTGGCCAGGACTCTTGCCGTGAGTTCGTCCTCAACATGTCCCAGCAGCGCGGCCGTGAGCGCTTCGGTGTTGGCCGCTCGCCGTTCCCTCAAGCGGGCCTTAAGCGCTGGCTCGCTCGCAATCAGACGGAGCCGGGCCCGCAACTGCCCAGGCTCGTGCGTGGCTGTCTGCACCACGGGCTCAATGGCAGCACGCAGCAAGTGCCAGCCACCGGAATGCGATCCCGGAGCAATGGTCTCGATGGCTGCCAAGTAGTCGATTTTGGCGCTCTCTACTGATGCGACCACAACATCTTCCTTGCTGCCGAAGTAGCGGAAGAACGTCGCTCGGGATATTCCGGCCGCACGTGCTGCGTCATCCACGGTCACCGCCGCATAGCCGCGTTCGATAAACACCTCGAGTATGGCCGCAGCCAGCTCGGCCTTGACCAATTCCCGGGTTCTTTCCCTGATTCCCACCATCACCGTCCTAGTATAAGATCTGAGACGCAGTATCAAAGCAGATATCTCATCTCAGTTTTAGCGGGTTAGGACAGACCATGGCCATAGCAAGTGCCACTCTTGAACCACCAGCCGTAGGGACGCCTGTGCGGCCAAATCTTGTCATCGCTGTACTCGCCTTTGCCGGTATGAGCGCGTCATTCATGCAGACCATCCTGATTCCCATCCAGGCGAAACTTCCTGAGCTGCTGGGCGCAAGCAGGGACGACACGGCGTGGGTCATTACCGTTACTCTGCTTGTGTCGGCGATCTGCACTCCCGTCTCAGGCAAACTCGGTGACATGTACGGCAAACGCCGTATCGCCGTCGTCCTGTTGTCCTTGCTCATAGCAGGCTCGGTGATCTGTGCGTTTTCTCCTTCCGTGATCCCCCTGATCATCGGGCGCGGTCTGCAGGGCACGGGGATGGGCGTGATCCCGCTTGGCATCTCCATCCTTCGCGATGTCTTACCGAAGCAACGGCTCGGTTCCGCGATCGCTTTGGTGAGCGCGACGCTCGGTGTCGGCGGTGCCCTTGGCCTGCCCATCAGCGCACTGGTTACCGAGCATTTCGACTGGCATGTCCTATTCTGGGTCGCCGCCTGCCTTGGCGGACTTGCCCTGATCTTCTACCTGGTTGTCGTCCCGTCCGCCGGCTCAAATGTCCGCGGCCGCTTCGATGTCGGCGGCGCCATCGGCCTCGCCATCGGACTGGTCGGCCTTCTTCTTGCCGTATCCCGCGGCAATGAATGGGGCTGGACCAGCGCCCCGACCCTCATCTGGTTGGGCATCGGTCTTGTCTCACTGATCCTGTGGGGCTGGTACGAACTTCGTCAGGCCAATCCCCTTGTCGATCTGCGGGTCAGCGCCCGGGGAACCGTCCTGATGACCAACCTTGCATCTATTGCCATGGGCTTCGCACTGTTCTCCTCCAGCATTGTTTTCCCACAACTGCTGCAACTCCCGGAAGCCACAGGCGGACTCGGCCTTCAGTTGCTCAACGCGAGCCTGATACTCATGCCATCCGGCCTCGCAATGCTCGCGATGTCGCCCGTCGCCGGCAGGATCGAACGCCGCGTCGGACCGAAACCACTGCTCGTCGCAGGGGCCATGATCATTGCCCTGGCCTACGCGGCGGCGGTCGTGCTCGATCTGAACATGTGGCTCGTCCTCAGCATCAACACCGTTATCGGCGTCGGTATCGGCCTCGGATATGCGGCCATGCCCACGCTCATCATGCAGGCAGTACCCGCAGGTGAGACAGGGGCCGCCAACGGGCTCAACACACTCATGCGAGCTCTGGGAACAAGCATTGCCGCAGCCGTGGTCGCGGCCGTTCTGGCGAACTCGGCTTCCAAAACCGCCGGCGGTGCTGCGATTCCCTCCGCGGGCGGCTTCGAACTGGCGCTCGTCTTCGGGCTGGGCTCAGCAACGTTGTGCGCGATCCTTGCCGCCCTCATTCCCAAGCCCAAGCCCGCACTCAACGAAGAGCCGTCACTGCCCGAAGAATCCCATTCAGGGAAATGACTACCGCGCGCGAAGTAACCACCAGCACCCCCAAACCATAGACGCAACTCCCCTGCCGCTGACCCAAAGCACGCAGCCACCTGCAAAGGAGCAAACCCATGAACACAACGCCCCTTACCTCAAGGAACACCATCCAAGAATGGTTGGATGACTCCGTGGGAGGTCCCGTCCTTCGTGACGTTCTCGCCCGGGGCGGCCAAACGGAGGCTGACCTGCGCCCGGTCCGCCAGCTAAGCCTGCGTGCACTGGTGGAACTCGGACAGGAAAGGTTTCCCCAGGAACTCGTCGACACCCTCGTCAAAGAAGCGAACAATGGCGTGATCCCTGCTGAGGAAACCGCAGAAGCCCACGCCCCGGTCACGGTCGGCCGTTTCGAGGGGAAGACCGTGATCGTCACCGGGGCAGGCTCCGGCATCGGCCGGGCAACGGCACGCCGCATCATCAGCGAAGGTGGCCGCGTCATCGCAGTCGATCTCGCTCCCGACCGTCTGACAGATCTCGCAGCAGCCTCCCCAGAAGAATCCGTTGTCGTCGTTGCTGCGGACATCACCTTCGCCGAAGGCCGGGCAGCCATCCTCGCCGCCGTCGAGGGACGTGTAGACGGCTTGGCCAACGTCGCCGGAATCATGGACGGCATGACGCCACTGCACGAGACCGACGACGACCTGTGGAGCCGGGTCTTCGCCGTGAACGTTGAAGGCACCTTCGCGCTCAGCCGAGCCGTTATCCCCGCCATGCTCGCCCAAGGCCGGGGCGCCATCGTCAACATCGCATCCGAAGCGTCCCTGCGCGGCAATGCCGCGGGGACCGCCTACACCGCGTCCAAGCACGCCGTCGTCGGTATCACCAAAAGCTCCGCCTTCCTCTACGGCCCGTCCGGTATCCGCACCAACGCCGTCGCCCCCGGCCCCACAGCCACCGGCATCGAAGGAACCATGTCCTCCCCCTTCGCCCGGGAACGGCTGAGCCCCTTCATGGCCCTCATCCCGCCCGTCGTTGACGCGGACCGGATGGCCGCCTCCATCGCCTGGCTCCTCAGTGACGACTCCGAGAACGTCAATGGCGTCGTTTTGGCCTCCGACGGCGGCTGGTCTGTGCAATAGCGGACCGCCAGTCCCACCCACCTCAAAACACGGCCTGCAAGGAACAACAGCATGACTTATCAGCATGAGCAAAGCGCTTCGTTCGATTCCACGGAAGAATTCGACGTCGAAGCCCTGCGCGCGAAGTACCGCCACGAACGCGACCGGCGGATCCGCCCTGACGGGGCACGACAGTATCGACGCACGGCGGGCGAGTTCGGCTACTACGCGAAGGACCCCTACACCCCACGTACCGACCGCGAGCCGGTGACTGAGCGGGTCGAGGTCTTGGTCATCGGCGCCGGTTTCGGTGGGCTTCTTACTGCCTCCCGGCTCCGCGAACAGGGTGTTGAGTCCGTCCGCTTGATGGACGAAGCAGGCGACGTCGGCGGCACCTGGTACTGGAACCGCTACCCCGGAATCCACTGTGACATCGAATCTTACGTGTACCTCCCGCTCCTCGAAGAAGTCGGGTACATCCCGAAATGGCGCTACTCCCCCGGCGAAGAAATCCGCCAGCACGCCATCGCCATCGCCAAGCGTTTTGACCTCTATCAGGATGACCTCTTCCAAACCCGGGCCACTCGTCTGGACTGGGATGAGACGGCCAATGAATGGATCGTCGAGACCGACCGCAACGACCGCTTCCTGGCTCGGTTCGTCGTCACCTCTTCCGGCACCCTCACCCAACCCAAACTCCCCGGCATCCCCGGCATCGAAACCTTCACCGGCCACACCTTCCACACCAGCCGTTGGGACTACGACTACACCGGCGGAACCCCCGACGGCGGCCTGACTGGTCTCGCGGACAAGAGCGTCGCAGTCATCGGGACCGGCGCGACTGGGCTGCAGGTTGTTCCTCACGTGGGTGCCGACGCGAAGGAGCTCATCGTCTTCCAACGCACCCCCTCCACCGTCGACGTCCGCGACAACCGCCCCACCGACCCGGCATGGGCCGCGGGCCTGAAACCCGGATGGCAGCGGGAACGGATGGAAAACTTCCTCGCCGTCCTGGCTGGCGAACCGGTCAAAGAGAGCCTCGTCCAAGACGGCTGGACAGCCACCACCACGCTGCAACGCAAGATTCTCTCCGGCGCCGTGGACACCACCCTCCCCGCCGAAGAACGCGAACGACTCGACGAGCTCGACGACTTCCGCACGATGAACAGGCTCCGTGCGCGGGTGGACGAAGTGGTCAAGGATCCCGTCACGGCCGAGGCCCTCAAGCCCTGGTACCGGTACATGTGCAAGCGTCCTGGCTTCAGTGACACCTACCTGCAAACCTTCAACCGGCCCAACGTCACCCTGGTGGACACCGCCGACACCGGCGGCATTACCCGCATGACCGAAACCTCCGTCGTCGTCGGCGAGACCGAATACGACGTGGACTGCGTCATCTTCGCCACCGGATTCGAGGTCGGCATCTCCGGTGTCATGTCCGGCACCCTGCCCGTAACCGGCCGAGGCGGCCAAACCCTGCTGGAAGCCTGGTCCCGCGGACCACGCACCTTCCACGGATTCTCCTCCCACGGCTTCCCGAACCTCTTCCACCTCAGCGGTATCCAGAACGCGAACTCTGTGAACTTCGCCCATATTCTTCTCGAACAGGCTGAGCACATCGCCGCTGTCATCGGCCGGGGCCGCGACGCCGGGGTCCGCTACATCGAGCCCACTGCCTCGGCCGAGGAATCCTGGATCCGCACGGTCCATGAGACCGCGATCGACAATAGGGCTTTCCAGGCCGAGTGCACCCCCGGCTACTACAACGGCGAAGGAACCCGCTCCATTGCCGGCGCCTCTTACAGTCCCGGACCGGTCGCCTTTCACCGACTCCTTAAAGAGTGGCGTCAAGGCGATATGGCCGATGTCCTCTCCCAGGGAGGCCGTGCCGAGGAGATCCTGCCGGAGGCTGCGAACGGGACTGCGCGATGAGACGCACCAAGTGGACGTCGCGGACCGTGGTGCCGGCGGTCCTTGTTTCGACTCTCGCCCTGGCTGGCTGTGGCGGGCCGGCGTCATCGACCAACACGGCTCCATCGGCACAGAAGGCCCGGCAGGTCATGCAGGTGACCACGGTCCATCCGGCAACAGGGATGACCCTGCTCGAAGGACCAACCTTCGGCCCCGACGGAGGCCTTTACCTTGTCGATGTCACCGCACCTCCAGGGTCCGGAAAGGTTCTGCGGGTAAACCTCGAGGATGAATCGGTAAGTACCGTATACACCGATGACCGAAGCGCCCTCACCTCGGCCCAGTTCAATCCCCAAAACGGCCGGCTTTACGTCACGGACTACCGCGGCGGCGCCGTACGCAGCATGACCGCGAACGGCCAGGACGTCCAGGAAGTCTTCGCCGGACCGGTTGACGGGACTCCAATGCAACCGGACGACCTCTCCTTCGACCAGGCCGGCAACCTCTATATCACCGACGCCGCCGGAGCCAGGGCACCGTACTGGGATGCGGCCGGACGCATCGTCCGGGTAGACGCCGGCACCGCGAAGGCATCAGTTCTGGCCCGGAATCTCCCGTCCCCGAACGGGATCGGCTTCTCACCCAACAACGATGCTCTCTGGGTCAGCCTGAACACCGGCAACCGCATTGACCACCTCACCTTGACCAAGGACGGAGCAACCGTAGCAACTGCCCACCCTGCCATCTATGCCTCCGCCGGCCAGGCCCAGGTTGACTCCATCGCTGTAGACAGCGAAGGGAACCTATACGTCGGGCTGCACAACAACCCCGAAATCCTCATCTTCAACCCCAACGGCGAACTCCTGCAAACCATCTCCATCCCCGCCAATGAAACAGGCGCAAGCAGCTCTGCAACGAATATCGCCATCAAACCCGGCACGACCACCGCATACGCCACCGTCAGCGGAACCAATGGCGGCTATCTGTACAAATTCAACGCACTCGCCCAAGGGACACGGCAATCAAACGGCGGGTAGAGCACGTACCAACAATCGTGCATAGCGACAAAAACACGCCAGATCCTGGGAGGCAAACATGATGGACATCGATCAAGACGTGCTGGTCGTCGGCGCTTCAGCCGCGGGCCTATCGACCGCAGAGGCACTTCGCAGAAAAGGCCACCGTGGCCGCCTGACCCTCATCGACGCAGAGCAGCATCACCCCTATGACCGCCCGCCCCTTTCGAAACAGGTCCTGGCAGGCACCTGGGACGCTTCCCGGGCCGCCCTTCGCAACGAAGAGGCCCTCGCCGCTCTGGAAGCCGACTGGCTGCTCGGGGATCCTGCCGAACACCTCGAAACCGCCGCCTTGTCAGTTCGCACCGCATCAGGCCGGCTTCTCAGCGCCGACGCGATTGTCCTGGCCACCGGCGTGAGCCCGCATCAGATACCCGGAACCGAGGACATGTCCGGCGTGCACGTCCTGCGGACCCTAGGGGACCCAGCCCGCCTTCGGCAAAGGCTCTGTCCTGGCCGCCGCCTCGTCGTAGCAGGCAACGGTGTCCTTGGCTCAGAGGTAGCTGCGACGGCGGCGGCTATGGGCGTACATGTCTCCCTGGCCGGAACGGCACCCGCTCCGATGGCATCTCAACTGGGTCCGTTCGGTTCGTCCCTTCTGGCAGCCAAGCACGAGGCGGCCGGTGTCCGGCTCTTCGGGGAGGTCCGGATCGAAAACATCGTCAGCTACGGTGACGGCACCATGGGCGTCGCACTTTCCTCCGGTGAAGTGCTCCCCGCAGACGACGTTGTAGTCGCCATCGGATCCAGGCCTGGTACCAACTGGCTTTCCACCAGCGGTCTCGCCCTCAACGACGGAATTGTGTGCGACGGCTTCTGCCGTGCTGCCCCCAACATCTGGGCTGTGGGGGATGTTGCGCGCTGGACACACCCGGACCTCGGCAGTCTTCGACTCGAAAACCGCACCAACGCAGCTGAACAGGCTCTCGCTGTGGCCTCAGACATCCTGGGGCACGGCGAACCGTACGCACCGATCCCCTATTTTTGGACAGATCAACACGGGATCAGGATTCAGGTGCACGGCACCATCCCCTTCGATGCCGTCTTGCAGGTCACCGACGGGGACCCCATGACCGACAGATTCGTCGCCGTAGCCCTATCCCCGGATAGGGACAAGACCGTCGGCGTTCTGGGCTGGGGAATGCCCAAACAAACCCGGTTGAGGAGGCAAGAACTCCAAAAATCCGCAGCCCCTGTCCTTTAAGCAACCAGTTCGATTGGAGCACTCCCATGACCCGAAGCGACACCGCCAGCGCCACGGCGGAAACCACCACCGACCCCATCCCCGCGTTCCCCATGGTGCGGGAACCACGCTGCCCCTTTGACCCACCCCCGGCCGGAAGCGCAGCGAGGGAAGCAGGACCGCTCAGCCGTGTCGAACTCGCCGACGGCACTACCCCGTGGTTCGTGACCCGCTACGCCGAACAAAGGGCCCTTCTCAGCGACCCACGCATCAGCGCGGATGTCACCCGGCCGGGCTACCCAGTGCCGGCAAGCGGTGGCAGCACCAGTTCCCCCTTCAGTTTCATTCTCATGGACGACCCTGAACACGCGCGCCTGCGCCGAATGGTGACAGCACCCTTCATGGTCAAACGGGTCGAAGCCATGCGGCCAAGCGTCCAACAGATTGTTGATGAACTGATAGATGACATGCTCACTACCGGAGGTGTCGTCGACCTCGTCCAATCATTTGCACTGCCAATGCCCTCGTTGGTCATCTGCAGATTGCTCGGAGTCCCCTACTCCGACCACAGCTTCTTCCAACGCAACAGCAACGCCCTGATCAATCGCCAGGCCAGCCCCCAGCAACGTCGGCAAGCCGTGGAGGAACTGGTCGAATACCTGCACGGTCTGCTTGAACTGAAGAAAAAGCAGCCCGGTGAGGACATATTCTCGGACCTGGCAGCGAAGACTGAAACCGGAGACCTCAGCCGCGACGACGCTGCGATGATGGGCGTCCTCTTGCTGGTCGCCGGTCACGAGACAACGGCCAACATGATCGCCCTCGGGTCGCTGGCCCTGCTGGAACACCCCAGCGAACTCAAGAAGCTGCAGGAAAGCGACGATCCTGCGTTTGTTAGTTCGGCAGTCGAGGAACTCCTCCGCTACCTGACCATCACACATGACGGCCGGAAACGTGTTGCCCTCGAGGACATCGAGATCGATGGCGACACCATCCGGGCCGGCGAAGGCGTCATCATGGCCACCGACCTTGCCAACCGGGACCGTTCAGCCTTCCCGGATCCGGACACCCTGGACCTTGAGCGGGACGCCCGTCACCATGTCGCTTTTGGTTTCGGCGTCCATCAATGCCTGGGCCAACCGCTCGCCCGCATGGAACTGCAGGTCGCCTACAGCACCCTGTTCCGCCGGATCCCCAATCTGCGCCTGGCAACCACCTTGGACAAGGTGCCCTTCAAACATGACGGATCCGTCTACGGGGTCTATGAGCTGCCTGTGACGTGGTAACCCTCGTCCGACACCAATGACGACCAGCTAGAACACCACCAACAAACCAAGGAGAAACCCACATGCTGAAAGTCACTCTGGAACAGGACAAATGCGTTGCCTCAGGCCAATGCGTAACCGCGGCCGACAGGGTTTTCGACCAGCGCGACGAGGACGGGATCGCGGTCCTGCTGGATGAGAACCCCTCGGACGAGCTCGAAGCAGAAGTCCGTCAGGCGGCAGCGGTTTGCCCGGTACTTGCCATCCACGTCGCGGCCGGAAACTAACGAAGACTCAATCCGGTGCTCCCTTTCCAGCCCTTGTCGGCATTGGAAAGGGAGCGCCTTGTCTCACTTCATCAGGGGCCACCGCTATGGCAAGGACAGTGTTTCGTGGCTTGCAGGTGCCCGTGAGCTTGTGGTCCTGAGTTCGCTGGGTGGCTCGGCAAGCGAATGGCCGAGCATCGCGTGTATGGCCATGAGATTCTGCCCAGTCAGCCTCCGGACAGCGTCTTCGAGAAGTGGTTCGACGTCAAATGTCGGGTCCGATACCCGCATCTGGGCGAGCCCGTCCCAGACGGCTATCACTTGCCGTGCCGTTGCAACTGGATCCAGTCCCGGAATCATGCGTCCTGCCTGCTGGCTACGCGTGATGAGATCGGCAAAGAGCTTGACTTGGCGAACCGTTCGCTCGGCGAAGTACGCCGCTGCTGGATGCCCGGGGGTGGCCGCCTGTCCTTTGAGCATGATGAAAAGGCGGTGTCGCGGGGTTTCCAAGGTGGCGCCTGAGGTCTCTGCGAGCATTCTCGCATCCAACACAGCCTCGGGGGCGTAGGCATGTGAATTTTCTGCCGACTCATCATCCGCACGCGCGAGGGCGGCGACAAGGAGATGGTCCTTCGACGGAAAGTGGTAGAGGATGGTTGCTTCGCCCACGCCGGAGCGCTGCGACACAAGAGCGGTGGTAACCCCGTCATGGCCCAGTTCGTCGACTAGACCCAGCACGGCGCGGGACACGACATCCCGGCGCTTTGCTGATGAAGCATAGGGCCCACGCTTGTTTGGAGCTGCAGTGGTCATAGGCCCAGTTTAACCAGACGCATTCTGAGTGAGAAGTAGCATTCGTTAGTCTGTTGGCTCTTGCATCACTTCAAATTTTGGGTTTTACTAAAATTCAGCCTGATCGCACCGTGTCGACCAAGCTCCCCGCAGTATCGCCCTAGCAGAGGAAGCAAGCACGACAATGACGTCTTCGTGGGTCGCAGGGTATCCCGGTGCGGTGCGGCAACCCGCGTGGTTGCTCTCCCGCAAAGCCGGGAATCCGTGCGGGTGGTACCGGCCGAGAAGACGGGACGCCCCACCTCCCAAGACTCCGAAAGCGGGCTGCCGCCGGTCGTACTGGTCCCTGGCCTTGGATGCGGTGCCCGACGGAGCTGCAGCACGAGCTCACACCCCTCCCCATTGCTATCGACTTGGCTAACGCCTCTGACCGACCGAACAGAGAAATCCCATGGCAGGGATGTCCGTCCACAGTGCCTGAATTCCAGAAGACCTGACTACAGAAGGATTTGATAATGACCACCGTTACGGCCTTGCCCTATCGTGATGCGGGACTGCCGGTTCACGAGCGCGTCGATGACCTATTGAGCCGACTCACCCTTGAAGAAAAGGCGGGCCAGCTGACCCAGTACTTTTACCTGGGCATAGCAATGAACATGCCCGCTGATTTCGACATCGAATCGGTCCCCAGCGAGCAGCGAGTATTCCTGGAGCAGCCCGCCATGGTCGAGGCAGCCATTCGAAAGGGCATGGCGGGGGCGGTTTTGTTCGCGAAGGACCCCAAGCTAATTAACCATCTGCAAAACATTGCAGTAGACCAGACCCCGCACGGCATTCCCTTACTGGTGGGATATGACGTCATCCATGGTCTGCGCACTATTTTCCCTGTCCCGATCGCCATGGCCGCATCGTGGTCACCGGAGACGGTGGAGGCCGCACAGTCCGCTGCCGGCCGTGAAGCCCGGGCTGTCGGCATCAACTGGTCCTTTGCCCCAATGATTGATATTGCCCGGGATCCCCGATGGGGCCGCATCGTCGAAGGCGCGGGCGAGGACCCATGTCTTGGATCGGCCATCGCTGCCGCCCAGGTCCGCGGTTTCCAGGGCGACGACCTCACAGCCGAGAACGTGCTCGCCGGACCTAAGCACTTCCTTGGGTATGGAGCCTCACGCGGAGGCCGCGATTACGAGGACGCGGAAATCTCCGATTCGGAGCTGTGGAATGTATATATTCCGCCGTTCCGCGCTGCGATCCAGGCGGGTGCGGCCAACGTCATGAGCGCCTACATGGACCTCAACGGCGTACCGGCTTCGGGCAACAAGTGGCTGCTCACCGACGTCCTGCGGGATGAACTCGGCTTTGACGGGTTTGTGGTCTCGGACGCCAACTCAGTACGGTCCATGGAAATCCAGCATTTCGCCAAAAACCTCACGGATGCAGGAGCCCGGGCGATCAACTCGGGACTCGATATGGAAATGGCAATGTTTGATGCCGCCTTCAGTCGCCTCCCCGATGCGGTCGCCGCAGGCCTGGTTTCGGAGGAAACCGTGGATCACGCAGCGCGCCGCGTCCTGGCCGCGAAGTTCCGTTTGGGTCTGTTCGAAAACCCCTACGTCGACGAAGACACCTCAGTGGAGGTTCTCGAAGCGGAGCAGGCCAGGGAACTGGCCCGGGTGGCAGCAGAAAAGTCCATCGTGTTGCTGAAGAATAATGGTGACACATTGCCGTTGAGCAGCAGCTCGCCTGCCACCATCGCGGTCATTGGGCAACTTGCTGCAAGCAAGCGAGATACGCTCGGCCCGTGGGTGTTTGACCAGAAAACTGCCGAAACGGTCACGATACTCGACGGAGTCCGCGCCCGCGCCGGAGAACACATCAGTGTTGATTTCGCCCCGGGCGCGGGGATCACCGAGCGAATGACACCGTCATTGTTCGACTCCTCGGACCGTGATCTGGAGAGAACCGCCGAAGACTACGATGATGAGGCCGAGATCCAGAAAGCTGTTTCGATGGCCGCGTCCGCGGACGTCGCGATTGTGGTCGTTGGCCAGCGACAGAACCAGATCGGTGAAAAGGCTTCGACCTCAACGCTCGATCTCCCAGGGCGGCAGCTTGAACAACTGCGGCGCATCACCGAAACCGGTACTCCTGTTGTGCTCGTCGTAATGAGCGGACGTCCGGTCGATCTCCAGTGGGCGGACGAGAACGTTCCTGCGATAGTACAGGCCTGGTACCCCGGCACCCGTGGTGGAGAAGCAGTCGCCTCAGTCCTGTTCGGCGACACCTCCCCGGCAGGGCGGCTTCCGTTCACCTGGCCACGGCACGTCGGCCAATTGCCCATGTTTTATGCCCACAACCGTACGTTCCAGCCGGACGAACATGAATCCAGGTACAGCAACGAGCCCAGTACCGCGCTGTACCCGTTTGGCCACGGCCTGTCCTATGCAACGTTTGAGTACGAGAATCTCACCATCGAGCCCCGTGACGTGCAGATCGGAGAGACCTTCTCAGTCTCCGTCGAGCTCACCAACACATCGGACATCGCAGCTGATGAAGTCGTCCAGCTCTACATTCACCAACGCTACGGAACCGCCAGCCGCCCCGTCCGCGAGCTCAAGGGATTCAGGCGAGTAAGCCTGGACGCACGTGAAACGCGCGCCCTCAAATTCGAGGTCGGTCCGGAGGAACTTCGGTACTGGAGTGCGGCCACCCGCACCTTCGTCCAAGACCTGAGCACCTTTGACGTTTGGGTGGGCGGCAGCAGCACATGCTCACTCGGCGGAACATTTGAAACCATCGCCAACAAGGACGGGGAAACAGGAAAGTGACAAGCTCATGGTTGTGGGGGGCGTCAACGTCGCCTCACCAAACTGAAGGTAACAACGTCAACAGTGACTGGTGGGCGCTGGAACAACGGCTGCCGCACCTTGAGCGCAGCGCTGATGCCGACGACAGCTACCACCGCTACGCCGAAGACATGGAGCTACTGGCCGCTGCGGGGTTGAACGCTTATCGCTTTGGTATTGAGTGGGCCCGCATCGAGCCGGCTCCGGGAGAATTTGCCCTCGCAGAGCTGGCACACTACCGGCGGATGATCGAGACCGCCCACAGTCTGGGCCTTACACCGGTAGTCACCTTGCACCATTTCAGCAGCCCCCGCTGGTTGGCTGAGGAGGGGGGATGGATGGGGGCGACAGGGGTCGACCGGTTCGTTGCATACGTTTCCCGTGCCTCTGACATTCTGGGGGACGTCCCATGGCTTTGTACCATCAACGAGCCCAACGTCTTCGCCCTCATGACGGGAATGAGCGCACTGCTCAGCGGAAGTCCTGCCCCAGAACGGCCGGCTGGAACTCCTGCCGGGCTCCCGGCTCCGTCTGTTGAAGTGGGGGCACGACTCGTCGAAGCGCACCAGGCAGCCCGGGCAGCACTTAAGGAACGCACAGACGCCGCGGTCGGATGGACTGTAGCCGGACAGGCGTACTACGCCGCCCCCGAGCATGAGGACCGGCTGGTTCAGGAGCGCTGGGTCCGTGAGGACCTGTACCTGGAGGGTGCACGCGGAGATGACTTTGTCGGGGTGCAGTCCTACCACACGCAAGAAATCGGGGCCGCAGGCCCTATCCCCCATCCCGATCTGCCCGGCAACACGGACTCCGGGCCCTTTACCCCCGAAGCGCTGGGAATCTGTGTTCGCCACGCTTGGGACGTCACCGGGGGGACACCGATTCTCGTAACGGAAAATGGAATCTCAACTCGCGATGACGCCCGCCGGATTGAATTCATCTCCAAAGCAGTTGAGGGACTCTTTGCGGCGTGTGAAGACGGCATCGACATCCGTGGATACCTGCACTGGAGCCTTCTGGATAACTTCGAGTGGGGCAACTGGGACAGCCGCTTCGGTCTCATCGAAGTCGACCGGCAAAGCTTCGAACGTCGGCCCAAACCCAGCCTGGCATGGTTTGGGGAGTTCGCACGGCGCCACGACCCCGCCATGTTCGCGTTGTAAGGGCACGTTCGGAATGCACCGCCACTGCGCGGTTGTAGCCAGTGTCGTGGGCCTGAGGGAGCTGCCCTTTCTGGCATGACCGCGTTTGGTGCGGTCATGCCAGAGGCGCCCTACCTGATTCTGGTAGCCCCTTCGAGAATTTGTACAACTGTCGCCGCGCACCAACCAATGACCTGGAATCTCCAGTAGGCGCCGTTCCTGCCTGGGCGCCAGCAAACGTCGACCTGGAACATTGGGCAAGAAATGACACCCCGGTCCGAGGACCGGGGTGTCATGGGCGCTTCGTGGGCCCGTGCGTCACTGACGGACGACGGTCAGGACGTAGCGCCTGCGGCTACTTGCCCTGGTTTCGTCAGCGGCACGGGTGCCGGACGTTCGGGAGTGCTTTGGATTGAGACGGCCGTGCCGGTGTCCGCAGACTCGAGTAGCCCCTCCATGACTTCCAAAGCATGATAGGCCAGCGCGCCCCCGGCCCGGGGTTCTTTCCCCGGCGGTGTTGCGGCCAGGTCCGCCAGACCATACCCCCGCCCAGCGTTTACGTAGCCGGCAGAAACCGGCAGGGTTGTCCAACTGGTTTCGTCCAGCGTAAACAGCTCAACGTCACCGTCAAAAAGGTTGGGATCGGGAACCGTGAGGGATCCGAGCTCCCCGTGCACCTCGATGCTGGGCGCCTTGGTCTGCACCGCGTCGAAGCTCATCACCAGGGTCGAAAGCGCCCCTGAGGCGTGCACCAGCACGCCTGTGACATGCGTGTGAACCAGGACGGGAATGCTTTGGCCTGCACGGGGTCCCGCTCCGATGACACGGGATGGTCTGGCGCGGTGTCCGGCCCCCATGACAGAAGCCACCGGACCCAAAAGTGTTACCAGCGCGGAAATATAGTACGGGCCCATGTCAAGCAGCGGCCCACCGCCGGGCTGATAGTAGAAGTCCGGATTGGGGTGCCAGCGCTCATGCCCCGGTGTGACCATGGTCGCCGTGGCCGAGATCGGACGGCCGATCACCCCATCGTCAATGGCCTTCCGCGCTGTCTGTACACCCGTCCCGAGGACGGTATCAGGGGCGCACCCGATCATAACGCCGGCGAGTTTCGCGGCATCCAGGACCTGTCGGGCGTCCGTTAACGTGGCCGCCAGCGGCTTTTCACCGTACACACTCTTTCCAGCGGCGATTGCCTGCAGCGCAACGTCAGCATGCGCGGCAGGGACAGTGAGGTTCAGGACAAGATGGACGTCGTCGGCGGAGACCAATTGCTCGACGGTCAAGGCACGGACATCCTTGAAGTCGTTGGCCACTGCCCGGGCGCGGGCGGGGTCCACGTCGGCGACAGCGACCACATTGATATCAGGCAGCCTGTTTATGCTGGCCAGGTACTGTGCGCTTATGGCCCCGCAACCGATGAGGCCTACGTTTAGCGGCTTGCCCACAGCATGCCTCTTTCGATGATCGTGCGGATGTTGCTGTTCTTTAAGTCGTCGATGTCATGGCGGGGGTGCAAACAAAGATGCGGCCCTTGCCCCACTTCCGTGTCCAGATTGCCGGGGAGGTAACGTCGCGATGCCACGAATCCCAGTCCCGGACATTATGGGTGGTGGTCGCCAGGACATCGATGTAGTCGTCGGTCAGAACCCAATATTGTTCGGTGACCAGGTCGAAGTCTGCCAGCCCGGTCGTAACGGGATGATCCGCTGCGGCCGGAAGCATGCTGATGCGGTGGGAAATGTAGTTGTCCTCTTGTTCACCCGTCCTGTCCCGGGGGTTCTTGCCGGGGTGGCACGCGAACTGGCCGCCGATGAGCTGCAGGTAGTCTGAAGTGTTCCGGAACGAGTCGGCGATTCCGCCGTGCCAACCGGCCAGTCCTGTACCCTTTTCGATCGCGGACCGCAGGCCTTCTACCTCATCCTGCTCGATGCTGGACAGGGTCATGCACTGCACAACCAGGTCAACATCGGCCATGACCTCGGCTTGGGCGTAAACCCTCGGGGACTCTTCCACCCTGACCGAATAGCCGTTCTGCTTGAGATAGGGAATGAAAAGCTCGGTTGCTTCAACCGGCCGGTGCCCATGCCAGCCGCCGCGCACCACGCGCCGTTTTGTCTGTGGTAACCATGACTTTCCTGGAAAATGGGAGATGGGTGTGGAGACTTACTTCGGTTGCGCGACACTGCCGCTAGTGGGGCATGGGAACACCGTCACAAGACATGCCTACAGGTTGGGCCGGCGTCGGATACGCACGGCCAGGTTGGGCCGGCCCGGCAAGGACAGTTCGAAGGGGCCGGTGAAGTCACCGGGTACGGTATCGACTGTCGTGGTCCAGGTGTCGATGATCTCGACATCGGCCGTCGTGCCCTCCGGCCAGTCGAACTTGAGGGAGCGGGGCTGGTAATGCCCCAGATAGTGCAGTTCGTAAACGCCGCGCACGCCGGCACCGCGCAGGTGGAAGTGACCGGACAACGGCTCGAGATGACCGGTCGGGCATTCAGCGATCATCTGCGCCAGAAGGCGGATCCGCTCGGTACTGTTCCCCACGAGTTCTCCACCCGCTGCCCACCATAAAAGGTTGTCTTGGTTGGCGAAGGTTTCCCCGTGGGTGGCGTAGGCGCCGCGGACGGCAATCTCCCAGAAGCGATGTACGAGTTCCTCACCGGAGAGGCTGCCCCACTCGAATTGAATATCTCCTTCGTAGCCGAGCTCGTCGATGATTATGGGCTTGGACCATTTCGCAAACCATTCCTCAATATGAGGCACCGGCGAGGCCGGATCGGTTTTCTGGATGCTGCAATGAGTGATCCAGGGGCGGGTGAAGTCGAAGATCCGGGTTCCATTGTGGATCGACAGGAGGTGGCCGACCGGATCAGCATCGGCCACGGTCAGGCCAATGCGCTCCCAGTCTTCGTCCCGTTTGTCGGCCATCAGATCGTATTCGTTGGCCAGTGACCACCACACATTGGGCAGAGCAGCCAGGCGTCGCACGACGTACTGGGTGTAGCGGTCATCCGCGGCGGCCCCCAGGCTCTGGAAACCCCAGCGGTCGTACGGGTGGAACAGGATCAGGTCCGCTTGAATGCCGAGCCTGCCCAAGTCGAGGATCCTTCGCTCAAGATGGTCGAAGAACTTAACGTCAAAGCGGGTGGTGTCCCATTGTCCGTTTGCAAGTTGTTCGAAGGGGTAGCGCGGTGGCTCGCCGGAGTTGAACTCGTAGTGCTTGGGGAAGACGCACATCCGCACCTTGTTATAGGGTGCCTCCGCCAGCGTCTGCAAGGTGCGTGCTTCCTGCACATCATCCTGATGGGTCCAGGCGTAAAGGGTTGTTCCGACGGGGATAAACGGGTCGCCGTTGTCGTAGCGGAAGTGACACCCGTCAGCGCGCACAGGACCCGGACGGTTCGAAGGGGCCACGCGGAATTGGCCTTCGATACCGTCAAGCGAGCGGGCGTTGGACGTTGTGAGAAAGCTCCACGGTCCATGTTCCGGTGGCAGGAAACGAAGTCTGTAGCATCCCTCGCCGTCGTAGAACCCCCCGACATTCACCGTCCGGTCCGCGCACCTGAAGGTCGCGGTGAGGTCCACGTCGACGAAGGGATTGCCGTGCGAGGGTCCGGCAAAGACCAGTTCGCAGGTGTCATTCTGTTCAGCATTTTGCGGCAGAGTCACTCGGGCTGACCCACGGTCGACTTCGTCGGACTCGTAATTCGGGTCCGTTGGAATGGCAGGTTCTTCGGCTTTGTCCGCCACCGGTACGGCGGAGAGGTCTGCAAGGAGTTGATCCGCCGCTTCTCCGGACAGCCGGGCGTAGTCCATCAGGGTACCGACGAGGAGTTCCTGCGCTGCGGATGGGCCCTGGGATTGCGCAAACAGCTGCGGCAGGGCACGCCGTAGCGCCTGCTCTCCGTTTGGGTCTGCGAGGACCACGGCGACCTTGGTGTGGCGATCTGCATAAGCCATGTACTTGGTGTCCTTTTTGATCAGTCGTGGAGTCGTGCCTTCGCGCCGCCGTGAAGGTGGCCGGCGGTGGTCGCACCTTTGAGGCGGCGTGCAGCCCGCAAGAGATATATCTGCTTCCTAAGCTTTGGCCGCGACAACGACACGCGCACGTGCCACGTTCTGTACCAGGGCGTGGGGGGATGCAGCGTCACCGTTTGTTTGGGCAGCGACGCGCACCGAAATGAAGTGCGTACCCGGCGTATCAAAAGTGCGCTGCGTCTCGACGACCACACGCTGCGACGGGCGGATTTCCCACGGCTCGCCGAGCGTTTCCACCCCATCAACGCTGGTCGAAACTTCAAGGATCTCGGCGACGATCCCCTCGGGCGCTTCGGCCTCAACCCGGATTGAGACGGATTCACCGGCCAGCACATCTGCTCGTTCGGAACCATCGACGGTCAAAGAAATGACGGGCTGGACACCGCCCCGTTCCGGCGCCGATCCGGGAACGGACACCTGGCCGTCGGTGATTTCGTATGCGGTCGACGGAGCAGGCTCTATGCCCTTTTCCACCCAATCCGCCAGCTGTCGCAATGCCGTTTCCAGCGCACCAAGATAGGAAACGCTCCTTGCCGGGTACTCCTGCGGGTCTTCATCACCATGCAGCGCGTTGTCAACGTACCAGAGACGGAATTGTTCATCGGTGCCAGCACCGAGCTGCTCACGCACCAGAGACCGATACCAGTCGGCCTGCCAGGGAAACGCCTCGCGGTCGAGCAGGCAAGCCACAACGATCATCTTGCCTTCGATCCGACCGGTCATGGGAGTAGCCGTTGCACCGCGGCTCATGAGCGGGCCCAACAGCATCGGACGTTGCGGATAGACAGGCTCCCCCGCGGCATCGCGGAACTGGTCCCAAACCGTGTACTCGGGGCCGGGGACCTGATGCCGGTGGTAGGTCTGGACGGCCAGGAAGCTCGAATTATCCAGCACCACCGCATCACCGACCTCCAGTCCGGCCGGCACCGATCCCTGCCAGCCCTCAAGGTGGGCGATGTCGTGTTCGACGCCGGACAGCCTCAAAGTCTGTCCCGCGGCTTTGCCGCTGACGATCCGCAGTTCCGCCCCAAGGATCCAGCCCGTGGGGGCCGCGGCAAGGCGCAGTCCGACAATGCGTGAAGGTTCGGAGGTGCGGGAGTGTTTGAACGATTCGTCGACTCCACCGGATACAGGCTGGGCGGGTGCGTCTTCATGGATGAATCCAGCGATTTCGGTGGGCAGCTGGATCCTGTCAGCGTGAACGGAGGCATCCGGGTCGGCGCCCATGTAGCCGGGTTGGGTCCAGAAATCATCAGTGTAGGACGGATCAGCGGCGATGACCCCTGGATAGAGGGCACTGAAGCCGTGAAGGTCCATGCTCTTCCAGCCGAACCACGACCTGACGGGGAATCCCATGCGGGAGACTTCCTCGAACGCGCTGCGTTCCTGGCCGGTCAGATTCAGGGCGGACGGATCACCGCCTGCATCATAGGCATCGACGATTTCCGGGAATTTGTCACGCAGGATACGCAACGCGTGCATCCGCACGCAGAAGACGTTGGGAATGGCCATGGAACTTCCAATGACGTGGGGGACGTAACCGTCCCACGCGCCTGCGGAGTTCTCGGAACTGGAAATGGTCCGGTATCCGCCGCCGCTGCCGCCGTAGAGGTAGCCGTAAGTGCGGTGGTCGCCGTAGATGGCCTGGGCCACGGAACGTGCAAAGCGAGCGACAGCCGCATTGGCCCGGTACGCGGAGATGGCCGGGTCGACGCCCCCGAACGGATCACCGGCTTTTTCACCGCCGCCGTTGGTCTCAACGAAGAAGGCTCCGCTGGCATTGGCGAACACGATCTTGTTCGATTCAAGCGGAACTGATGGAGCAAGATGCTCACTCTGCGGGAAAGGGGTTACATGCTGGAAGAACCTGCCCTCATAAGCGGGCGCTTGAGGGAAGTAGAAGGAGAATCTGGTGTCGGTACCGTCAAAGCCACCGTGCACGTACCTGTGGCGCACAGGAGTGTCCCGCCATTCATCGACATCGACATAAGGGGACTCAAACAGGAGATCCCCGGGATTAAAGTCCCATGCCGCGTCCAGCAGCGACGGCTGTGTGTTAAGTTCCTGGTCGATTGTCACGCAGAGACTCGCTCTCTTTACAAGAAGATTGGGGGCAGTGCCGAACGGGCGAAGCGGGGACGACGGCATCGACGCTGAACTCCTTCCTTGGAGTTCAGGCCCTTGGCCTTGAATCCTCACATCAGGACATGACCGTCGTGGCACTGTTCTGGGACGGTTGCCCGAAGTACTAACTCAATGAATCCAGCATGGCATGCGATTTTCAATCCGACAAGAGCCTCGCACTTATACTGGCCTTATGTCAGCACGAGGCCCTTATGCAAAGGGGAAAGCCCGGAGGGCCGAGATCCTCAACGTCGCGGTGGAAGTCATTGAACGCCACGGCTACTCAAAGGCGACGGTGAAGGAACTGGCTGAAGCCGTCGGCATCAGCCAAAACGGCCTTCTGCACTATTTCGGCTCCAAGGATGCCCTCTTCGCAGAGATCCTCAGGCACCAGGACGAGCTGAACACGGCGCAGATCAAACCCGACCTCCATGACTTCACCGACGAACTGGTGGACGGCATTCTGGCAGCCGTCGAAGCGGAAATCGCATCCCCCGGCATGACCCAGCTCACGCTGCGGGTGACCGGTGAAGCAACCGAAAACGACCACCTGGCCCATGAGTTCCTGAGGGACCGCTACGCCGCTGTCCGGCAGCTCATAGAAACCGCCGTGCGGGGCCGGCAGGAGCGTGGGCAAATGTCCAACGACGTTGACGCCAACGCCATCGCATATCTCGTCTACGCCAGCTGGGACGGACTCCGCATCCAGTGGATGTATGACAAAAAGGTCGATATCCGCGGGCACATGGCCTACCTTCTCAAGAGCCTCGGCCTCGACAGCTGAGTAGCGCACCCTCTGTAGTCCTGAGAGTGGCCGGCCCATTTTGCTAGCGCAAACATTCGGGCGATTCAGGTACAGGCGCGCGCCCATCCGCCCCTGAGGTGGCAATTCCCAAAAGGGTCTTGACCGCGAATCCCGGATGGCATACGATTTTCGATCAGCGGGAGACTCAGACGTGATGAGCCTCACCTCCTCCAATCGCATCTCACCCTTCACCCGGCACCGACCGGTCAGGGAAAGGACAGACAATGACGTCCAGCAGCACCGCCCCTCCACGCACCAAACCCAGCAAGGCTGAACGCGCGGCAGCAAAAACAGAGGCACGCAAAGACCGCGTGCCCCTCAAGAAAATCGTTCCGTGGTCCGCGCATGCCTTCTCGATGAATGCCCTCATAGTGCTCATCGGGTACTTCACGATCTACGCCACCGACACCTTGAAGCTCAACCCAGCAATCGTGGGCGGGCTCCTGGTCGCGGCCAAGGTCGTGGACGCAGCCGGTGCCCTTTTCGCCGGCTACATCGTTGACCGGGCGCCAGAGACCAAGCTAGGCAAGGCCCGTCCCTTCGAACTGGTCGTGATCCTCTGCTGGGCCGCCACCGCACTCATGTTCTCCGTCCCGGGCAACATGAACGAAGTGGCCAAATACATATGGCTGTTCACGTCCTATATTCTGCTCACAGCGCTCTTCATGCCGCTGTACAACGCGAACAACCCGCTTTTCACCGCACGCGTGTTCCCCAAGCGCGAGCACTACACCGACGTGGCGGCCAAGACCGGCCTGGTTACCGTGCTCGTTGCCATTCTGATCACGGTCGGTATGCCGATGGCCATCCAGGCAGCTGGCAAAGACCCTTCAGCATGGGCCCTGGTGGTCATCTGCGTCGCCATCCCAGCAGCCGTTGTGGGGCTCATCCGCTTCTGGGTCTTCCGGGAATCGGCCCAGGCTGCAGAGATTGCCACGCAGGCCGTCCGCCTCCGTGACATCGTGCATGTACTCAAATCCAACCGCTACATGTGGATGCTTTCGGCAATCTCCCTCATCGTGGGTATCTACTCCAGCGTCGCGGCCATGACGTACTACTTCCGTTACGTCGTTGGGAACCTTGGTCTGATGGGCGCAGTGTCCATTTCCTTTGTGGTGCTCATCCCGCTGATGATCTTCTTCCCCAAACTGCTGCGGAAGTTCTCGGTCTCCCACATGATTGCCGTGTCCAGTTTCATCGGCGCAGTCGGTTTCCTCATCCTGATGTTCGCGGGCGACAACCTGCCGCTGATCATGGTTTCCTCGGTACTGACAGCTCTTGCCGCGCTGCCCTTCAATTTCCTCGCACCCATCCTGGTGATCGACAACGCAACCTACAACGAATGGAAAGGGAACCGGCGCCTCGAGAGCGTGGGCGGCGCCTTCTTCTCCTTCGCCGGCACCGTGGGCCAGGCCCTTGCCGCAGGTATCACCGGTGTGGTCCTGGCACTGACCGGATACGTCGGGTCGGCCGACATCCAGTCCCAGTCTGCGCTTCAGGGCATCGTCGCAACCAGCAGCTGGATCCCTGCCATCTTCGCCGTGGCCGTGGGTGTACTGGCACTGTTCTACCACCGCCTCGAACACAACATGAAGGCCATCAGCGCAGAGGTCCTGGCACGCCGCGAAATCGACATGCAGTCCGAAATTATCCCCGGCGCACCTTTGACAGGAACCGAAGCCATCGAGATCGTGCGTCAGAACAGCGAAGCCAAGCCAGGGTGGTTCCGCAAAAAGTAGACCCGAACGTTCCTCCTCGCTGGCAACCGTCGAGCCAGGGGCGTCCAAATGATGGCCTGTGGGAACCCCAAGTCCCCACAGGCCATCACGGGCGTCCGTCACAGACGGACCCTTCCCCCTGTTTTATCGTCTACGGCAGCGCGTCGGGGACTCCCGTAAGTTCCACACAGCTTCCCGACTCCGAAAGTCGGTGGCTCCCGGCCTTTTGCGTGAATCACCTCAGCTGACCCATCTAAGCGCTGAGAAAGCACCGGTCCTGGCAAACAAAGGCAGCCACTGCTGCATACCCGGACTGATGCCCGGGCCGATCGGCACACTAGGCCAATTTTCCGAACCGCTGGACACGGTTCATTTTGTTCGTTGCCGCCCACCGATTTACGGAGCATTCCATGACTGATCTTGCATTCCCAACCGACTTCCTTTGGGGAGCAGCCACAGCCGCCCACCAAATTGAAGGGAACAACGTCAACTCCGATTGGTGGGAACGTGAACACCGGCCCGGCGGGGCCATCCAGGAGCCCAGCGGTGACGCTGCCGATAGCCTCCACCGGTACCCGGAAGATATCCGGCTCATGTCAGAGTTGGGATTGACGTCCTACCGGTTCAGCATTGAGTGGGCGAGAATCGAGCCGGCCAAGGGCCGCTTCTCCAGGGCCGCGGCCTTGCACTATCGGAGAATGATTGATCTGTGCCGCCAGCATGGGCTGGAACCCGTCGTCACGCTCCACCATTTCACAAACCCACAGTGGGTCGCAGCCGAGGGAGGATGGCGCAACCCGGCTGTCGTTGAATACTTTCAACGCTACGTGGAATACCTTCTGCCCACCCTCGACGGAGTGACGTGGGTCTGCACGATCAATGAACCCAACATGCTGGCCATGGCCCATGATTCCCAAGGCGCAACCCTCGATGCTTCGTCTCAGCCGGACCCGGACCCAGTTGTCACCGAGAATGTCATCGCCGCCCACCATAAGGCCCGCGCTCTGCTCCACCGTGTACCCGGCATCCGCGTCGGATGGTCCATCGCCGGGCAGGCCTACCATGCAGTACCGGGGCATGAAGAAGCAATGGCCGCCTACCGCTACCCCCGCGAGGACGTCTTCCTGGAGGCGGCCAGGGACGACGACTACATCGGAGTCCAGGCCTACCTGCGCACGTTCATCGACGACAACGGCCCCGTCCCCGTCCCGGAAGATGCCGCGACGACGCAGATGGGGTGGGAATACTTTCCCCCGGCACTGGAAAACGCAACCCGGCATGCCTGGAAGCTGACCGATGGAACGCCCGTCCTGGTGACCGAAAACGGGATTGCTACAGCCGACGACAGCCGGCGCATCGACTACACCTACGACGCCCTGAGCGGACTGCACAAGGCGATGGAGGACGGCATCTGCGTGCAGGGATACCTGCATTGGTCGGCGTTGGACAACTATGAATGGGGATCCTTCGCACCAACATTCGGCCTCATCGCTTGGGACCCCGTAACATTTGAGCGCACCCCGAAGCCAGGCGCCTTCTGGTTGGGTGAGGTCGCCCGAACCGGTCGGCTGCTCCGTCCCACCGTTGGAGCCGCGCGAAGTTCACTTGCGTGAGCAAGCGGCGTCCCACTATGCACGACGTCGCGGCACGCGCCGGAGTCGCCATCGCTACTGTTTCCTGTGCCCGAAGCAAGCCCACTAAGGTCTGTTCCGCGGCCCTTGCGAAGGTATGCGCTGCAGTACGCGATGTGGGCTGACTTCCGAGCGCAGCGGCCCGGCGATCCCGGCCTGTCGCTCAACCACCACTAAGGAGATTTGGTTGGATAAGTTCCTTTTCGGCGCGGCCTATTACGACGAATACATGCCCACGGACCGCATTTCTACGGACATAGAAATGATGAAGAAGATCGGTTTCAACACCGTCCGGATTGCAGAATCAACGTGGAGCACGCTCGAACCCCAGCCTGGCGTCTTCGACTTCACGCATATCGACCGGGCGCTTGACGCTTTCGAAGAGGCCGGCATCAACATTATTGTTGGTACCCCGACGTACGCCGTTCCCGCATGGCTGGTCGCGGCCCACCCCTCCGTGCTGGCGACAACCCACGCGGGTCCAGGCCGCTACGGCGCCCGCCAGATCATGAATATCACTGACCCGGCCTACCTCTTCCACGCCGAGCGGGTCATTCGCAAGCTCATGGAGCGGACCGCGCATCGGCCAGGTGTCATCGGCTTCCAGATCGACAACGAGACCAAATACCACGACGTCGCTTCGCCGGACGTGCAACGTATGTTCGTCAAATACCTCCGTAACCAATTTAAGGACGACCTGAGCGCGCTCAACATGGCCTTCGGCCTGGACTACTGGTCAAACCGTGTTGACGCCTGGGAGGACTTTCCGGACGTGCGAGGAACCATTAACGGGTCGCTGGCAGCAGAATTCGACAAGTTCCGCCGCGGCCTGGTCGACCAGTTCCTCTCCTGGCAGTCATCCCTCGTGCGGGAATATTCACGCCCGGACCAATTCGTCACCCAAAACTTCGACTTCGATTGGGCGCCCGGGTGGTCCTACGGGCTGCAGCCCTCGGTGAACCACTTCACGGCAGCATCCGCGGTCGATGTCGCGGGCGTGGATATCTATCATCCAACCCAGGATCATCTCACTGGAAAGGAAATCGCCTTCGGCGGGGACATGACCCGCTCCATCAAGGGCGGGGCGAACTACCTCGTCCTGGAGACCCAAGCACAAGGGCAAGTAGGCTGGCTCCCCTATCCGGGCCAACTGCGCCTGCAGGCCTTCAGCCATCTGGCCAGCGGCGCCGACGGTGTCATGTACTGGCACTGGCACTCCATCCACAACTCCTTCGAAACGTACTGGAAAGGGGTGCTGAGCCACGATCTGGCCGCCAACCCGACATATGAAGAGGCAGGAGTGATTGGCCGCGAAATTGAATCGCTCCGGGAATCACTGGTCCATCTTCGCAAGAACAACCGGACCGCCATCATGGTGAGCAATGAAGCACTCACCGCCTTGAAATGGTTCACGTTGGACACGGGTTTCCCAGACAACCAGCAATCACCCGGGACCTCCTACAACGACGTTCTCCGTTGGGTCTACGACGCGCTGTTCGACCTGAACGTGGAGGTGGACTTTGTCAGCACCGAAGACGATGACCTTGGCCGCTACGATCTGCTGTTGGTTCCCGCCCTCTACACGGCTGATCATTCCGTTTCCGAACGTTTGGCCGCCTTCACCCACGATGGTGGAACCCTCGTAACGACATTCCGCACCGCGGTGGCTGACGAGTACACCAAAGTCTGGCACGACCGTGCACCCCACGGGCTCACCGACGTCCTGGGATGCACCTACAACCAGTTCACCATCCCAGAAAACGTACAGTTAGAAACCCACCATGATCTAAAGGACGCACCCGGAATGGATCCCGCGCGCACCTTTATGGAACTGCTGACCGCCACCAGTGCCGAGACCCTTGTCTCTTATGACCATCCCGCGTGGGGCGGATACTCCGCAGTTACACGCAACCGCTTTGGAGCAGGAACGGCCTTCCACATCGGGACGATGACCTCACCAGCGACACTGCAGCACATACTGAGAGTGGCTGTTCAGGAAGCTGGCGTCGAGGACTGGGCCCAGAAACTTGCCGGCAGTATCACCGTGCGCCGCGGGACCAACCAAAGCGGCCAATCAGTGACGTATCTGCTCAACTATTCGAGCGAAACCGTTGAGATCAGATCGCCACATCCGGCCCGCAACATCATCACCGACTCCGAGCTCACGGCTGGTGGCAACCTGGGAATCGGCCCTTGGGACCTCGCAGTCCTCGTGGCCAAGTAGATTCCGGGCCCTGGATTTCAAAAAGTGCTGTCTTCGTTCATTCCTTCAAATGCGAAGACAGCACTTTTTTCAACTTCTATTTCGGCCGGACGGTCGAGGTCGCCACGAGATAGCGGCCGATAGAAGCACTCGATCGGGCACCGTCTCAAACGCTTCCATCGGCATCACGCGCTAGCTTGCCGGGCAGCTGTTAAAGGGCGGTGAGACCGCCGTCGACGGTGAAGAGGCCACCTGTTGCATACGCTGCATCATCGCTGGCAAGGTACACCATGATGCCCTCCACATCTGCTGCGGTTCCGGGACGACCGAACATGGTTGAGTCGACGAGACCGGCACGGCTCACGGGGTCATTGGCGATCGTCTGCACCAGGGGTGTTTCGGTGTATCCCGGCACTACGGTATTCACACGGATGCCGGCGTGCGCGTAATCTGCCGCGACGACACGGGCCAGCCCGTGGACTCCAGCTTTGGAACTGGTGTAGGCGGTAAAGGTCTGGCCACACGCCACGACGGCTGTGGGGCTGCCGGTGCAAATGATCGAACCTCCGGTTCGCTCCATGGCCCGGACAGCGTGCTTCAGCGTCAAGAACGCCCCCCGTTGGTTGATACTGACGGTTTTCTCCCACACCGCCAAGTCCAGGTCGCCGACCTTGGCGTCCTGGCCGAAGAGCTGCACGCCGGCGTTAGCGACGACAATGTCCAGATTGCCGTTGGTTGTGATGAGAGAGTAGGCAGCTTCCACGCTCCCCTCATTGGAGATGTCCATGTGCACGGCAATGGCGGCGTCGGAGCCCGTAGCTGCCGCAGCTTTTTCCGCTGCGGTGACGTTGATGTCGCCGAAGTAGACTGTTGCGCCTTCGGCCACGAAGCGCTGCGCCACCGCAAGACCGATCCCTGAACCGGCTCCGGTCACGAGCGCCGTTTTGTTTTCAAGTCGCAGACCCATGGGAAGGTCTCCTTTCAATATGGTTGGGCCCGGCTGAAAAGCCGGTACTTTTACGATGCGTTCAGAGGGTGAACCGTAGAATCCCGGCCGTGTACGGTTCGAGCGTAGTGCTCGCGGTCCGGGGTGCTGTGAGTACGGTCTTGTTGTCGATGGCCAGTTCCACGGTTGACGGTGAAAGGTTGGCTGTGAAGATGGTCAGCCCTTCGGGTCCCACAATCGGGTACACCGTGACGGGAAGGTCCGTCTCGAGTTCAACCCCGAGCACCGAGTTGCCGCGGTGCCCAGCGATTTCCTTGATCACCTGGCCGGCCGGGTTCAGAACTCCTTCGACGACCGTGGCACCGGCCGGGCCTGAGGCCGTGTAGTACGTGATGGATTCGACGCCGTGCAGAGTCAGCGCGGCGATGCTTGCTACTGTCCATGCTGCCGTGAACGGATGGTTCTGCAACTCGTCCGCTAAGGCCACGGATGCGTCGGCCGACGTTGCTACTGCGTTGAAACGCGGCAGGAGAGTTACCGGCCCGATGTGCAGGGGTTTCCCCTTGCCCAGTCTTCGGGCGTTCTTGGCTGTGAGGGCCTGCATCGGAACGCTGTCGATGATGTGTGCTGTTTCCGTGCTGTGCATCTGGGGTGTGATGCTGAACGTCAGTGCGTCGCCGTCCGGGAGTCTGGAGCTGTTGCGGTTCAGTTCGGTGAAGTGCGAGCGTGCGCCGGCAAGGAAACTGCCGGTGAACCCGGCAGCCCGCGCCATCTCTGTGAATTCCTGCCAGGTGTCCGGGTCGGTCGCGTGTGAGGCCGGGTGGAAGGCAGCGAGCCGGATGGTCCGCGGGAGGAACGGGGCAAGGTCAGGGATCGTTCGGGCAGGGGTGGAGGAAACGACTCTGATGTCGAGTCCAGCCCCACATCCAGCTGCGTAGTCAGCAGCAGCCCTGAGTTTGGCGGCCCAGTCGGTTACCGAAGCAACGCCGGGCGTCTCGACAAGTTCAACGAGTAGGCCTTCCAAGCCGGGAATCACCGCCGGAGTATGTTGGGGGGAGGCTGCTGCCAGGGCAAGCCCGGGGACTCGTCCCGCGGAGCTTCCCAGAGTGACTTGGATGCGGTGTGGCTTGTCGTCGCCATAGCCGCCGTCAGCGGTTGTGTAGGTATGGGCCCCGGTTGGGTGAGTTAACGGGGATGCCTCGAGGCGGATCGATTGCTGAACGGTGTCACCGGCCCCTATGTTGCGTGGGAAGGGTCTGGACAGTGGCGTGCTGTATGTCTTGAACGATGCGTCGGTCCAATTCCTTTGGTCTTCAGTTTCGAACACGTCACCGCTGAAGGACAGCCGGAAGCCGGTCCCGGCATCACGCCATTCAAGCGCCGCTATGTCCATGAAGGGCTGGTGGGGGCTGATGTCGACGGGGAAGCGGGCGTTTTCCTTGCTTCCGTCAGTGTGGTCCACGGTAATGTCTTTGCCGGCATCCGTGGGCGGGTGCAGGACCACGAGTCCGATGCGGTTGCTTTGGAAGGCCTGCACTGCTTTACCGGTGAACCCGACCTCTACCGCTTCGGTGGTGAACTTGGCGGTTAGGCTGCCGTCGTAGTGGATCCCCGCACCGGCGTATGTAACGCTCCAGCGCACGTCCATCCCCTTGTCTCCCTGCGAGACTTCCACCGTGTCCAATGATGGCGGGACAGTGCCCCAGTTGTGGTCCCGCACGACGGCCTTGATGGCACGGAGCACCGGCTGCCCGGCATAACTGATGTGCGCGAGTTCATCGCCGACCAGACGGGCGGACCATGGGCCTGCGCTGAGCAGCTTCACCGGTGGCGACAAGCGCGCCCGGACTGAATGCGGTAAGTTCACGATTTGTGGATGAGGTGATAAGGACATGTTTACGCCTTTCAGGTCCGGGGCGCCGTGCTCGGTCGGAGACGCCGGCAAACGGTTGAAGAGATTAGGCCTTCGAGGGGGCCGTGTCGACTACGCGCATGCGTAGAGCCATGTAAGGGCGGGCTGGCATCTGTACTGTTTGCCTGCCATGGAACTTTTCGGGAAGTGTCTCTATGGTCATCGCCCACGTGTCGATGACGTCGATCTCCGCTGCGCACCCGTCAGGGACGTCGATGGTGCGGAATTTGTGCTGGCTGTAGCCGTTGTAGTGGATCTCGTACTGGCCCTTCACTCCGCTGATAGGTGTAGGTGACAAGGAGAAAATGGGCTCCAGCCGGCCTGTGGGAGACTCGCTGCTGAGCCTGTCCAGGAAGGCGATCCGGTCGACGCTGTGGCCAACGAGGCGGCCTCCCTTGGCCCACCACAGCTGGTCGTTGTCTTCGTAGTAGGTTTCTCCGTGGGTGTAGTAGCCGCCCCTGAGCGTTGTCTCCCAGGCGCGGCGGACCACCTCAGTGGGGCTGAGGCTTCCCCATTCGTATTCGAGGTCGCCTTCGTATCCGATCTCGTCCATGACGACGGGTTTGCCCCATTTGTCGCGCAAGTCCTGAACGAGTTCGGCAGTCTTGTAGTAATCCACCTTCTGAAGGCTGCAGTGGGTGGCCCAGTTCGCCGAGTAATCGTAGAACCGGGTGCCGTTGTGGATGGAGAGGAGGTGGCTTGCGTGGTCTTCCTCCACCACGATCCGCCCAAACCGGTCCCAATCCTCGCGGCGTTTGGTTGTCACGAAGTCGTACTCGTTAGCCAACGACCACCAAACGTTGGGCAGGGCGGCGAGACGGCGGACGAGGTAACGAATGTATCGCTCATCGGCCGCTTTTCCGAGGTCTTGGAATCCCCACCTGTCGTAAGGGTGGAACAGGATGATGTCTGCTTCAATGCCGAGTTCGCCCAGGTCCTGGACCCGGTTTTCCAGATGCTGGAAGAAGGCCGGGTTGAACTTTTCCGTGTCCCAGCCCTGGCCATTACGCTCGAACGGATAGAGGTCCGGTTCGTTGTCGTTGAAGATGAAGGCCTTGGGAAACACGCACATACGGACCTTGGTAAAGGGGCTCGACGTGAGTGTCTCCAGGGTTTCCTGCTGAAGCTCAGGGGTCTGGTGGGTCCACGCGTAGAGGGTGGTCCCTACGGGCCGGTAGACCTCACCGTTCTCGTACGAGAAGTGGAAGCTGTCAGCCACTTTGACGCGGCCTCGCGCTGGGGAGGCTTCGATGTCGAGTTCGCCGTTATGGCCGTCGAGGGAACGGGCTGTGGAGCGCGTCCGAAACTGCCATGTGCCTGTCTTTTCGGGGAGGAACCGGATGATGTAGCGGCCGTCGCCATCGTAGAAGCCGCCAACGCGGACTTCATGTCCATCGAGTGTGAAGTATGCGTGCAGCTCTACGTCGGTGAAGGGGTTCCCGTGGGAGGGGCCTTCAAACACCAGTTCCACCGGACTGTTGACCTTCGCGGAATCAGGCGACTTTAGACTGGCTGAAGTGAGGGGAACATCATCGCCTTCGTACTCCGGGTTCTGTGTAACTGGTTCCACCTCTACACGGTCCGGGACGGCTACCTTCGAAAGGCTCTCCCATAATTCGTCTTGAACATCGGCTTTTACCTTGAAGAGCGTTGTTAGGGCCGCGATGGGGAGGTCTATAGCCCCACCCATTTTGTCGGCGTTCCTGACGACGTCGGGTAGCGCTTTTTCAAGGGCTGAACGTCCTGATGCGTTATGCAGGATGTCGCGCGTTCGTGTCTGGTCGTCCATAAAGGTCATGATTCCGTACCGTTCTTGTTGAGTTGTCGGTTGACGTGGGCTTCCCAGGACACCGCTGCCGTCAGGGCAAGCACCATGACCGCGGCAGCCCAGTACGGAAGAGCCCCAAGGCCCGTTTGATTGATAAGTACGCCACCGAGGAATGCGCCGCCGCCGATGCCCACGTTGAACGCCGTGGTTTGCAAAGCCGCGGCGGTGCCACGGATGCTTGGCGACGCCGCCCACAGCATGCGGGTCTGAAGCATGACCGGCACTCCTCCGAATACCGCCCCCATTACTGCCGAAAGGATCCATACTGCAGGTTGGGATCCGGCCGCAGTTGGCATTACCGCCAGCAGGGCGATCAGGGCAATCAGGGCCCCCATGAACAGCCGGATTGGAAACATGCTGTAGAGGGCGCCGGTGACTGCTACTCCGACTGCACTGGCCGCTCCCCCGATGAGGAGAATGACCGGTACTGCCGCCGCGGGCATGTGCACGACATCCAGCAGCCACACCACGTTGAACGTGCCAAAGCTGTTCTGCGCTGCGACTACCAGGATGATGAGCAGGCAGATGATGAGGACTGCCGGCAGCGTGCTGTCCTTGGTGGCGCGGGCCGGCGGACTACTAGGCGAATGTGCCTCCGGAGCTGTAATCACTGGCAGCTTCCAAGCAATCAGTAGCCAGACGATGACGACCAGAACTGCGAGCACGCCGAACGCTACACGCCAGCCAAACGCCTGTCCCAGAGCATTTCCAATGGGTATTCCGAGCACACCGGCTACAGAGCCGCCCGCTGCGGTGACGGCCGTTGCCTTTCCCAGCTGGGCGGGGCGAAGAAGATATGCAGGGTAAGCGGCCACGACCGACCAGAAAGCGCCATGGGCGAGTGCTCCCAAGACGCGCGCTGCCAGCAACATTTCGAAGGTGGTGGCAACGATTGTGACGATGTTTCCGGCGCCAACCAGGGCGAAGGCAATCAGGACCATCATTTTGCGCGGAACGCGCCGGGTGAGAAGGGCCAGTGGGGCCGCCGTCAGTATGACCGTGAGTGCGAACACGGTGATGAGATTGCCCACCTCTGCCGGGGCGCGGTCGAACTCGGCGGCGATCAGTGGGATCAGCCCACCGGGAAGGAACTCGGTGGTCATGGAGATGAAGATCGCCGCCGAGAGGGCGAGCAGTCCGGACAGTGGAAAACCGTCGGATGAGGTCCGACGGGTTTCCACTCTCGTCTGGTCCGGGTTCACGGAAGAAGTCATCCTGTTTCCTCACAAGATTGATGTTTCCTGCCGCGAAGACTGCGGAACAGTAGCCCTGTGGGCCGTTAGGTTTGTGAAGCCCGCGGGCGGGCAGCTTTATGCGCGTCGGACGCGGATGGCCATGTACTCACGCCCAGGAAGATCGACTACAACCCGCCCTTCCACGGGTTCAGGCAACGTCTCGATAGTCATGTTCCAGGTGTCGATGACATCTATGTGCCAGGCTGACCCGGGCGGGACCAGCACGGAACGGAAGTGGGGCCGGCCGACTCCAAGGTAGATGATGCGGTGATCGGCATCTCCGCCTGTACGCGAGTCCCAGTCACCGGGCAGCGGGTCCCACCGTCCGCTGGGCGCTTCGGCGACCAAACGGCCGAGGAACCCGATACGGTCGGGCGACTCGCCTTTAAGAACGCCGCCTTTGGCCCACCAGATGACCTCGTCCTCGGCCAGATAGGTCTCGCCGTGATTGACGTATCCGCCCCGGACCGCACCTTCCCAGCAGCGGCGCACAAGTTCCTGCGGGCTCAGGTTGCCCCATCCTTCGGCAACATCGCCCTCGTAGCCGACCTCGTCGATGACGACAGGCTTGTCCCACTGCAGGCGCCATCCCACCGTATTCTCAGCTGAAAGGTAGTTGTCGGTCCGCTGGATGCTGCAGTGCGTGACCCACGGCCGTGAGTAGTCGTAGAAAGTCGCTCCATTGTGGATCGAGATGAGGTGGCCTGCGTGATCTTCGCGGCCGACGACCGCCGCGAAGCGCTCCCAATCCTCTTCGTCCTTAGTCCCCATGAAGTCGTACTCGTTGGCCAGGGACCACCAGATGTTTCGGAATGCTCCGAGCCTACGCACGATATAGCTGAGGTACATGTCGTCCGCCCACGCCGGCATGTCGGAAAACCCCCACCGGTCGTAAGGATGGAACAGGATCAGGTCTGCTTCGATGCCAAGCTCTTGAAGACGAAGAATCCGCTGTTCCAGGTTCCGAAAGAAGGCGGGGTTGAACCGGCTGAAGTCCCAGCCGCCGTCGGCAGTCCGCGCATAGGCATAGTCGATGGGTTCATTGGAATTGTACGAGTAGGACTTCGGAAAGACGCACATGCGGATCTTTGTGAATGGCGCCCCGGCGAGCGTCTCCAATGTTTGCTCCTGGAGGTCCCTTGCCTGGTTTGTCCAGGCGTAGGCAGTCGTTCCAAAAGGAAGGTACGGCGTGCCGTCTTCGTAGGCAAAGTGGAATTTATCCCTGACGACCACACGGCCGTGGTTGTCCCCGTGCGGCTCGGTCACATTAAAGATCCCGGTGGCTCCACTGAGCGAAGCAACGTTGGACCTGGTCGTGAAAGTCCACGGTCCGGGGCACGGGGGCATGAACCTGATCAGGTAAGTCCCGTCCCCGTCGTAAAAGCCGCCTACCCGGACGGCTTCCTGGCCGCAGCAGAAAATTGCTTCCAGCTCCACGTCGGTAAAGGGATTTCCCTCTGCCGGTCCACTGAGAACAACTTCCGCCACATCCCATTGCTGCGCCGCAGACACGGAAACAACGTGAACCGACCCGCCTGTATTCTCGCCATCCTCGTAGCCCGCGTTTAGTGCAGGCAGCGCAGCAACTGCCCGGGGCGCCGGGGAGGAATCCAAAGCACCCAGATCGGCCCACAGGGCATCCAGGACGGGGCTTGGCTCCCCTACTCCGCGGGCCCAATGCGCGACTTCGTCCAACTTCGCAAGCGGCGAGAGTGACCAGTCGTTCCAGGTCAGGAAACCGGGAAAGTGCCGGTCGAGAATAGCCGACGCTTCAGGATCGGCCAGGATGTCTGCCAGGGTTGCCTGGCGCGTGAATGGCATCGACTCAATTCCGCGTGATTGGTGTGTATTTGACGGGCCGGAAGGTGCCCGTGCCGTCGACAGCCTGCAGGGCAAGCATGCGGCCTGTGAATCCGGATGCCACTTCCGTGGAGAGGTGGCGCCCATCCAGTCTTCCGAGCTCAACAGGTCCGGACCCTTCCATGACGGAGAGGACAACGTCGTCCGGACCCCCGTGCCCGAGTGGAACAGGAGGTGAAGACGCCGGAACGCTTTTCAAACTGAGGACCACCGGCCCGTCCGCGGGAACGGACCGTTGCCCTGTCGAATGCCGCATGTCCCCCAGCTGGGCCCAGGCCGAGACCTGTCCACCATCGAGCGTCAGCCCGAAACAGTATCGGTCGTCGATCCGCAGCACTAAGCTGCCGGCGTCCTCTACTGTGGCTTCGGCGGCCCAGCTGAGATCGCGGATCCGTGCGCATAGCAGCCCAGGCGATCCGTCCGGCAGCGGCTTTAACTGGATGCCGCCACCAGTATCCCGGACGACCACGTTCTCAGGTTCACCGGCAGGCACCACCCACCTGGCGTCCAGGACGTCTGACGCAAAATCCTCCTCGAAGGCGGTGTCAGTGACGGGAACTTCGAAGCGTGCCTCATTAAAGACTGGCCACCCGTCCACCCAGTCAACACCGGCAAGGAAGGTTTCCCGGCCGAGGACATGGAATCCCGGGGTTGACCCCCGGGGCCGGACGCCGAGATAGACGGCTGCCCAGTTTCCGCTGGCTGTCTGGACGAGGTCGGCGTGGCCGACGTTTTGTACGGGATGGATGAGGCTTCGGTGCGTGAACACGGGGTTGTTCGGACATGGCTCAAATGGACCGGATGGATGGGCGCTCCGGGCCGCGGTTACGCAGTGCCCCCGTTCAGTGCCTCCCTCGGCCAACAGCAGGTACCAGTACTCACCGATGCGGTACAGGTGCGGAGCCTCAACAGCGCCCAGGCCACTGCCCTGCCAAATGGGGTACGGTTCACCGATCAGGTTGCCGTTGTCGGTGTCCAGGCGCGCCTGCAGAATGCCGACTTCGCCTTCGGATAAACTCATGGCCTTCCAGCTCAGGTAGCAGGTGCCCTCGTCGTCCCAGCATAAGTCCGGGTCGATGCCCACGGCGCCGCTCACAAAAACAGGGTCGCTCCAGGGACCGGCCAGGTTCTCGGCGTGCACAAGGACCTGGCCGGCTTCGTAGTCGCTGACGTTTGTCGTGACGAACCAGAACGTGCCGTTGTGGTGGCGCAGCGTTGAACCGTAGATGCCCGTGGACGGCAGCGCATTGCCCAGACGGAACTGGCTCCTGCGGTCCAGCGCATGGCCGATCTGAGCCCACGAAACGAGGTCACGGCTGTGAAAGACGGGGGCGCCCGGAAAATACTCGAAGCTCGACGTGGACAGATAGTAGTCCTCCCCGACCCTGCAGATTGTCGGGTCTGGGTAGAAGCCGGGCAGGACCGGCTGCAGAGCAGAGCTGGCAGTCAGGTTCGGTCCGCTCATGACGTCGATGCTGCCAGGATTTCGGCCACACGTTCCCGCAGGGGCACCTTGGCGCTGATCCAGGGTTCGGGCACCAGCGCCGTTCCGAGTTTGCTGGCCGGCTCATCCAGGTACCGGCTGATCTTGTCCGCTGCCTGCGCTTCACCTTCAGGGGTGATGCCGGTTTCAACGGCGGCAGCCACCACAGCAGACCAGGTGTCGGGCAGGTAGTCCAGCACATCACGAATGGTGGCGGCCGAACGGTTCCCGGCGCCCGCAGTCGGGTCCGCGACATCCCAGGTGTGCACGCCGTGGCTCACGGTCTCCGTCTCGGATGAACCTGGAACGTGCACGGCCGCCGTGGCACCCACGGGTACTTTGACCCTCAGTGCGAGCCGACCGCCGGCGCGTTCCCACTTGACCTCTGCCTCCCCGTACGGGGTGAGGTGCCGGGCGGATGCGTAAGTAAGGGCGGCTGTCGGGAAAGGCCGAACCTCCAGCGCGCGGTACCCGGGTGCGGCAGGAGCGAGGCCGGCCAGGCTGCGGTGCATCCAGTCAGCGACCGCACCCAAAGCGTAGTGGTTGAACGATGTCATGCCGCCCGGGTTGACGCTGCCGTCCGGCCGCATGCTGTCCCAGCGTTCCCAGATAGTGGTTGCACCCATGGTCACCGGGTACAGCCACGACGGGCAGCCTGTTTGCAGCAGGAGCCGGTAGGCGGTGTCCACGTGGCCGGCCGAAGTGAGGGCGTCACAAACCAGCGGCGTGCCAACGAAACCTGTGCTGATACGGAAACCGCTCACCCGCACCAGGTCAGCCAACCTCCTGCCTGCTTCCTGCCGCTGGTTTTCACTTGGCAGCAACGCCCATTCGAGGGCCATCGCATAAGCGGTTTGCGTATCCGAAAGGATCCGTCCGGCCGGCGTAACATAGGTCCGGGCAAACGCGGCACGGATTTCGCTTGCCAGCTTGGTGTAGCGGGCGGAGTCGTCATCACGGCCCAGGACCGCGGCAGCTTTGCCCAGAACCTCGGCGGAACGGGCAAAATGGGCTGTCGCGACCACGTCGGGATCTGTCTGGGCGCGGGCGGCGTCCTCCGGCGGTGCGCTGGGGTCCAGCCAGTCACCATACTGGAAACCGCCGGTCCACAGCCTGTCGTTGCCCGCCAGTTCCGAGACCTTATCCACCCACGCGCACATGCTGCTGTACTGCCGTTCGAGGATCTGCTGGTCCCCCGCCCGCTGGTAGAGCGTCCAAGGAATGAGCACGGCGGCGTCTCCCCAAGCCGCCGTGGGGGTGTTGGTCAGGTCTGAATGGACGACATCGGGTATGACGTGCGGGACCGAGCCGTCGGGCAACTGTTCGCTTACCAGGTCGGCAAGCCAGGTGTTGAGGAAGCCTGCTGTGTCGAACAGGAAAGAGGCCGTGGGCGCGAAGACCTGGATGTCACCGGTCCAGCCGAGTCGTTCATCGCGTTGAGGGCAGTCAGTGGGAACGTCGACGAAGTTGCCCCGAATGCTCCACACAACGTTCTCGTGAAGCCTATTGAGCAGTTCGTTCGATGATGTAAACCAGCCTGTGCGCCGAAGGTCGGAGCCGATCACGACAGCGTCAATATCTTCGGCCTTGAGATCCGGGACACCGTTGACCTGTGCGTAGCGGAACCCGTGGAGGGTGAGGGACGGCTCCAGCGTTTCCTGCTCAGCGCCGGAAACGAGGTAGGTGTCTGTTGCCTGCGCCGAGCGCAGGGGTTCTGTGCAGAGTTCGCTGTTTTCCAGGACCTCGGCGTGCCGGATGATGACTTCGCAACCAGCTGGCAGGTTATGTGTTCGAAGGCGGACCCAGCCGACGAGATTCTGGCCAAAATCCACCAATGTCTGCCCTGCGGGGGACGTGAAGACTGAGACCGCGGGGATAACTTCCGTAGGCCGCACGGCCGGACCTTCCGGGGCGACGAAACGGGAAGGATCCACCTTGATCGTTTCGACCCCTCCTGTCGCTGGGGCACTGGCAATGGAGATTCTTAGGTCGGTCCGCTGGCCGTCGTAGAGGTCGTCGGCCAGAATGTTGCTGTTCGTGGCCGTCCACGAACCGTCCGATAGCAGGACATATGCTGCCCCGTCGGTTGTGATGACCTCGAGCTGGACGAGCACGGCGAGCCGGTCGCCGTAGAGTGCTTTCTTGTTTTCGAAGCCAAGCCGACCCCGGAACCAGCCGTTGCCCAGCAGCATGTCCAGCGTATTGATGCCCTTGCGCACCAGGGCCGTGACGTCATAGGTGTGGTACCGGAGTCGGTTCTCGTAGGATGTCCAGCCCGGAGCCAGGACGCTGTCGTCGATCGGTTTCCCGTTCAAGGTGCCGCTGTAGATTCCGTGGGCAGTGGCATAGAGGCGCGCCTTGCTGACTTCGCCGGGAATGTCGATGGACCCGGAGAGGATCGGCGCGGGCATGTCGGGTTTGCCCAGATCAGTCGGGGTGATGAAATCGGCGATCCAGTCGCTTGCTTCAAGCAGCCCCGCTTCAACGATGGCGTGTTCACTCCATCCGCTCCAGTTCCCGGCGTGGGCAACACGAACCCTTACTTTGGCCTGCTCCCGGGAACTCAGTGCGCGGGCCGGCCATGGCACAAGAACCTGCTCAGGACTCTCCACTGTGAACACCTCGGAAACCCCGTCACGCGTCACCTCGAGCTGGTAAGCAGTCTGCGCATATCCTGGCTCAGCCTCGGTGACCGCCCACGACAGGCGCGGAGCGCCGGTTCCTATGCCAAGGACAATGTCCGTTTCGGTGCGGTGCTCAAACCGGGGTGCGTCGGGAGCGTAAGCCAGCGCCATAAGTGTGTCTCCGTAGGGTTTAATCCGGGCGGACCCCCGGCCAGATGGTCCGCAGAGACGTCGTCCGTGAAACGTTATTTAGAAAATGGTATGACGTGCGGGATTCGACGTCAATGGTGGGGCTTGCCCAAGCATCCCAGGGGTCGCCCCCTCCAGGCGTCGAGATAAATGCATAAACAAATCAACCGGTTGACCAAAATTGTTAGCGCTCATATTCTTGTTCTACCCTGCGGATGTTGCTGCAGATCTCGCTACAGCCCGCCTCGAGCAGAGTCGCTATCCATGCGGATCTTCTCCCCTCCCCCGCTGGTCCACGCACCTCCCCGGAGAGAGGTCGAGACGACAAATAAAGGAGGAAAACATTGACAGAGGGCGTATGGGCTCCTTGGAAACCAGCTGACGACTGGACCGCATTACGGGGCTGCGATGTGGAATTTTATGATGGCGGAAGACTCCTTGACCGTGGAAGGGTCGAGACCGTTGCTGCAGATGGCAGCATTCTCTGGCTTATGCAGGACGGAGCACTGCCCCGACGAATAGTCGAGAAAAGTCCGGATCTTCATGCCCGGATCGTTTCACCCTCCTTACTTGGCCTATAGGTTGAGCACCTCAAGCCACATACACACACGCTGCACGGGGGTCCCCGTTGGCGTCTACTACAACGGCGGCGCCCGGTCGCTTGGTGGCATCCCGGGAACGTCACTGTTGCCCGATCGGGCCGGAAGAAACTAGTCCGAACGCATGGCCTGGGCTACTCGTCCTGAGGACTGTGAGCCCCTTCCGCCGGAGGACATCCATGCGCCAGAACCCCGTCGAAACATCAGGCAGCAGCTAGCTACCCCGAGAAATTTGGCGATTCCGACTCGGGTGCTCGTGCGGTAGGCGGGTACTACTGGGGTGGGGCTGCCGTTGACGCTCGGATTTCCAACGAGGTGGAGAGTTGGATGTGCCTGAATTCCAGGGGATCACCTTTGTGTAGCTGCAGCACAGTTCGAAGCGCCATGCGCCCCATGGCTTCCAACGGCTGTCGGACCGTAGTTAACTGCGGCGATGACCATGACGCAAGCTGGGTATCGTCAAAACCGACGATACTCAGCTCGTCGGGCACAGCGAGACTAAGCGATCTCGCCGCCTCAATTACGCCAAGGGCTATCGTGTCCGAACCGGCGAAAATTGCCGTTGGCGGATTGTCTAGCTGAAGCTGCCTACTGCCCCACTTTATACCTGACTCGTAGGTAAAGGTTCCCCAAGAGGCCAAAACAGGATCAAGCTCAAGACCGGCACTCTCCAGAGCTGCCCGAAACCCGTGGTAGCGCTCCTGGTTGGAACCCGAAGTCCTCGGGCCGCCGATGAATCCCATCCGCTGGTGACCAAGGTCAATGAGATGTTTCCCCGCTTCAAGACCACCGGCCCAGTTTGTCGCACCTACGCTGACAACATCTGGTCGAGCGAAATTTATTGGGTCAACTACTACCAGTGGAACTGAAGCGCGGGCCAGTGCGCGCAGGTGCTGACTAGTCATCTGCGACGTCACGACAATCAGGCCCATACGGCCTTTAGCTCGCACCTCGCGACCCCAGCCGGCATCCTCGCTTGCCCCAGGGGGAATGATCCTGACCACCACATCAACGTCTTTGTCGGTGGCCCCGGCAACGACGCCTTCGAGGATCTGAGTGGAGTAGGGGTTGGTAATGCTGTCGAAAACGACGTCAACTGCAGGGATTTGGGAGTTCGAACGAAAAGTGGTCGGGGAGTATTCGAGCGCCTTTGCAGCTTCCATCACCCGCTGACGCGTCTCTTCCGACACGTCATGACGCAAGTTGAGAACCTTGGATACCGTGCTAACGGAAACCCCCGCCAGTCCAGCGACTTCGTTCAGGGTCGCACGCCCCGGGCTGCTCGCCGGCTTAGCTTTCCTCAAGCCTGCCTCCAATTCTTTCCAACAGTCCCGCAACAGTTTCGTAATGACGGCCAAGGATATCACTCACGCTTAATGCTCTGTTTGCTACTCAATGTTCCCCTGTTGACCGATTCGCCTACGCCGACTAACCTTCTGGCGGCAAAATGAGCAGCAATTTCGAAAAAGTTTCGAAAACTTCGGCACGCAGAAGGAGAATCATGGAGTGCGCAGAAGATCCCCACAACACGGCGGTCGCTGGTGTCCGGCGGTCCGTCGGTCTGGTCAGCAAGGGAGTGATCGGAGCATGAGCCGGACCGCAGCGGAGGAAACGGCGGTTCTGACCGCCGGAACGGGCGCACTGCACAGAACGGCAGCCGCAGCGAAGATCCAGAATCCCGTGCTCCGTGGCTTTAACCCAGACCCGTCGATCGTCCGTCGTGGAAATGACTATTACATGGCCACCTCGACGTTCGAGTGGTTTCCGGCCGTCCAGATCCATCACTCGAAGGACCTCGCCAACTGGGAGCTTGTGGGCCACGCGGTAGAAGACGACCGGATTGATCTGCGGGGGGTGCCCGCGTCGGGAGGCGTCTGGGCGCCCTGCTTGAGCGTAGACCCTACGACGGGCCGTTTCTATCTTGTCTTCTCCATCATGAAGAGCCAGGTAGCCGAAGTCTTCGATGTCGACAACTACGTCATATGGGCAGATGATATTTCCGGCCCTTGGTCGGAACCGCTATATCTGACGAGTGTGGGCTTCGATGCTTCACTTTTCCACGATGACGACGGATCTAAATGGTTGGTCACCCTGGAGTGGGAGACCCGCGATGGACGCGAGCATCCGGGCTGGATCGTCATCCAGTCATTCGATGCAGCCAGCGGACACGTGGGAGACCCCATCCGCATCAACCACGGCGTAACGGACCGCGGAGCGGCCGAGGGCCCGCACCTGTACAAGAAGGATGAGTACTACTACCTGATGACTGCTGAAGGAGGAACCGGATTTGGGCACGGAGTCTGCCTGGCGAGGTCAAAGGTCGTCGAGGGACCATATGAACCCGACCCGAAGAGTCCCTTCATCACCAGCTGGCCACTGCCGTACTTCGGCCGAGACAACCGGGCCTATCTGCGGGAGGAGTACTTCAACCCGGCCACACGCCTGCAGAAGGCAGGACATGGGAGCCTGGTGGAAACCCCCGACGGCGACTGGTACGTTGCACACCTCTCCTCGCGAACCCTTCCGGGCACCAAGCTTTCCCCGCTGGGTCGGGAAACCTCGCTTCAAAACGTCACATGGACCGACGACGGATGGCTGAGGCTCCAAGCTGAGGGAAACCTCGCCTCGGAAACTTACACAGTCCGGGAAACCGCTCCCGGAAACCCGTCCGGAAACCTGGCGACGACGTTTGACGGCGGCCTCACCCGGCAGTTTGCTTCACTGCGTGGCCCAGCGTCCCCTTTGTGGTGCCAAACCGGAAAGGACGGTCTACAGCTCGTGGGCCGGGACTCACTATTTTCAAGGTTTGATCCTTCCCTCATCGCCACGAGGCTGTGCGAGTTCAACGCCGACGCGGAGACGCTGTTGCGGTTTAACCCGATTCATTTTTCCCAGACGGCCGGCCTGACTATTTACTACGACAACCTGAACTTCGCCTATGCCCGCTTGACCTGGGACGAAGCACGAGGCAGCCATGTTGTTGGCGTCGTGCTGGCCAGGGGGGGCCAGAAATTTGAGTTTCCCCTCGAAGAGAAGACTGTTGAATCGAAGCAGGACATCCGCCTACGCGCCGAAATCAGGGCCGGCAACGTCCAGTTCTGGTTTGCCCCGGAGGGACAGTCGTGGGCGACGCTGGGCTCGCCCATCGATATCTCCCACCTCTCTGACGAGATGGCAGGAGGATTCACCGGAACTTTCGTGGGCATGGCAGCAACAGACGGTGTAAGGAAAACACGGACCGCCACTTTCCGCGCCTTTTCCCTCATACACCACGATACGGAACGTGAACAGCGCTAGGACCGGTAGCACGTGTCCGGCCGGGAGACTACCGACTCGTGGCTCGTCCGGCGGACCGGCGCCCGGTCCGTGAACCACCCACTGTAACCAGCAACCGGCTGCTCACCCTCTGCGTCGCCCCGCAATCCGTGGCACACCTGATCACCCCCGCACCCAACTACAAGTGCACCCCCACCCACATCGTCGTCACCAAGGTCGGAAGCTAGAAGAACCATGAATCAAATACAAACTGCCTACAGCTCACCATCACGGGCTGCTGCCGCACGTCGCCTGCAAGGTGCCGCGTGGATCAGCTTTCCCGAAGAGGTGGTGCCACCGGCGGGGAAACGGCCCGCCTACGTCTTCCGCAAAAACTTCACGCTTGTGGATGTTCCTTCGTCCGCCGAGATTCATGCCACCGCGCATGGCCTATACGAGCTGTTCATTAACGGCGTGCGGGTGGGCGATGAAGAATTGAGTCCCGGTTTCACCAGCTACCACTCAACACTGCATGTTCAGTCTTTTCTCGTGACAGACCTTCTGACGAGAGGCGACAACGAAGTGCGCGTGGTCCTTTCCGATGGATGGTTCCGGGGACGCCACGGCTACAACAGAGTTCCGGATTCCTACGGCGAGCGAACCGCGGTAGTTGCCCGTCTTGACGCTGGAAGCACCGTCTTGTTGACCGACGGCAGCTGGGAGACGGCCGCCAGTGAGATTGTCGCTGCCGACCTCATGGATGGCCAGACCGTGGACTTCCGCCGTATTGGTGCCGAACAATGGAAGAGCGCCGTTGTATCGTATGACCCTCTAACGGCAAACACCGCCCGGCTCGCCATCAGCCCGGCGCCTCCCGTGCGTTGCACAGAGCGCGTCGCTCCCAAATCGATATCCCGTCTCTCCTCCGGCCGTCAGATCGTGGACTTCGGAGTCATGCTGAACGGCTGGGTCCGCCTTACGGACCTTGGCCCGGCAGGCACATCCACCACGCTGACGCACGGCGAAAGCCTTGATGTGCACGGCGACCTGACCATGGGTCACCTTGCCGCGTTGACCTTCCCTGACCGTGACCCTTTGCCAACCGGACAAATCGACCGCGCGATATCCCGCGGCGTTTCTGGTGATGTTTTCGAGCCGCGGCATACAACGCACGGTTTTCGCTATGTTGCCCTAGACGGTCGGCAGGACGATGTGGATCCAGGAGCCATCGAGGGCGTGATGGTGCGGAGCGACCTGCGTCAAACGGCATCATTCGCCTGCAGTAATCCTGACCTTAACCGCCTCCACGAGATAGCCGTTCAAACCTGGCGGACAAATTCGTGCGACGTACCCACCGACTGCCCAACGCGTGAGCGCTATGGCTACACCGGAGACTTCCAAATTTATGCGCACACTGCCGCCTTTCTGGAAGACACTGCAGGCTTCTCCGCGAAGTGGCTGCGGTCCCTCGCCGACGACCAGTTTGCGTCAGGGTGCATTCCGAACGTCGCTCCGAATGCCGGCCAACTGAAGGACGGCGCGTTCAGTGTGGACGGCGCCTCCGGTTGGGGCGATGCGGCGACGGTAGTGCCATGGGAAATGTATCTTGCCTACGGTGACCCGGGAGTGCTCGCAGATTCGTTGCCCATGATGATGAGATGGGTTGACTACGCGGCCGACATCGCGGCAACCCAGCGTGATCCTGAGAGGGAGGCCCTACGTCCGGAGCCGCTTCCGCACGAGCGCTACCTCTGGGACACGGGATTCCATTGGGGAGAGTGGGCTGAGCCCGGGGTTGACGCAGCCTTCGGCCCGAGTGGGGACCAGGCCATTGTTGCATCGGCGTATCTGGCGCGATCAGCCCGCATCGTGGCAGAGGCCGCGGCGCTACTTTCTGATGACGAGACCGCCGGACGGTATTCGCAGATCGCGGAGGGCGCCGCGGCGGCATGGCGCCTCGAGTTCTGGCACAACGGCCGGCTCAATATCGAAACGCAGGCCACGTATACCCGAGGCCTTGCGTTTGGGCTATTCTCCCCCGAGGATGTTCCGGCCGCTGTCGCGAGGCTTGTAGAGCTGATTCATGGCGCTGATGAACACCTGGCCACAGGATTCCTTTCGACGCCAATGCTGTTGCCGGTCCTTGCAGATCACGGCCACGCGGATCTCGCCTACCGCGTCCTGCTTGCGGAAGAGGAACCCGGATGGATGGTCATGCTACGCCGCGGGGCTACCGCCGTATGGGAGGCCTGGGACGGGATAGCAGAGGACGGAACGCCCAAAGACTCCCTCAATCACTACAGCAAAGGTGCGGTTATTTCATTTCTCCATGAGTACATCGCGGGTCTCAGGCTCGTCGAGCCGGGCTGGCGGCGGTTCCGGGTACAGCCAGTCCCCGGTGGAGGGCTTACTTGGGCCACGGTAACCCACGAGTCGCCGGAAGGCACGATCAACGTCGCATGGCAGCTCAACCGTGATCGCTTCTCAGTCAAAGTTGTTGTGCCGTCCCAAGCAACTGTGGAGGTCATTCTTCCCAACGGTCGTATTAGTGAAGTGGGTGGAGGTACCCACACATTGGAGTGCACCTTCAAATAAGCCGCCCAGCCAAGCGGTGGCACAACATGGTGTTCGGTGAAGCCCCGGCTCTCAACGCCGTGTGGGAAGAGCACTGGTACGCAAGGCCAAGCCCCCTCCTGCCCCTTGGAAGAGGGCTCCAGTGTCCTCCCGATGCCGTCGTCATGCGACAGTCATCCAGCCGCCCTAGGATGTTCTCGATGCGGGGAGTCGATTCTGCATCGGCAGGGTTGAGTCAGTCACTGTCGATGCCGAACTTCTTTGGCGCAGCATGAAGGCTGCCTCGCGCCGATCACAGGATAAAGGCCTGCATACCACGGGAAGTTCTAGGTTGACTGACACTCTTTGCTCGCTTTGCATAGGTCGACCATGGTCTATGGCTTTATCCGGGCGACAGTCGTCCGTGTCTCGTGTCAAGATCACTTTGACAAAGGATCTCGCTCCTGCGAACTGTACTCAGGTACGAAGTTGCGTACAACCATGGTTCTGGACGATACATTCATAACCTAATGGCTAGCCAAGATGCGTCAGAACCCCGGAAATTCCTTGGGTCTCGTGCCGCCTCGTTGTAATGGACGCGAACCTGCTTCCCGGGGACCCTGCGTTCACATCGAATACACCCGTTACTGTGGGTGCAACGCCATTTGAGGGCAGCGCGTAGATGTGGGGTACACCCCAACCTGACGTCAGGCGCTAGCTCAGATCGTGTCAGGTTAGAGCCGAAATGGTGTTTACTGCACATGGTGGGGTGAGGGTCTTGGACTTCAACCTGACAGGCCTGAATGGCTGGCCGAGTCGGGCTCACAACGGTGCGCTTTATCGGTATGCGGTCGACAAAGGTGTCAGGGAATTCGGAGCTCTTTGACAGGATCGCGTCTTGCGGCCACTGATGCCGGAAGAAGGGCCGATGTAATGGCGATCAGAACTGAGAGGATGCTCAGTGCAACTGTAAACTTCCAGTCAGGGAGCGTATCTCGATTCAAGAGTAGAGCGATCACTGCAATTCCCGTCCCGACGAGCACTCCGATGGTGGCGACTAGGGATACCTGCAGGAGTTGGAGCGTCATGATCAACCCGCGGGTGGCTCCCAAGGCTCGACGCCGACCGAAATCCCTCCTGCGGAGAATGACGAAGGCGAACAGCAGCGTAGCCATCAGCGTTGCGGTGATTCCGAACAGAAGCCCTACAAGTTCGCGGCCGTACGACCCTAATTGTCCGCTAACTACAGAGCGTAATTTCGTGAGGTTCTCACTGGTCTCCATCTTCACTTTTCTCGGATCGTCCAAGTACAAGGTCGACTTAACTCCCGAGGACACGCGAGCGACTGAGCCCGGTGAGTCAGCAACAACTACAATGAGGCCAACGTCCTGACCCTCTGATCCTGCCTGAGGAGAAACGAGGATTGGCTCGAGAAAGTCCAGAGACGCGTTGGCCCGCAGTAGTCCGAGCACGCTGTATTCCGAGCCCTTCCCATCGGTGGCGCCACCGCTTCCTTTTGGTGATCCCAGCAACGTTAGCGCCAAGCGTGAACCGTAGATGTGCTTTGCCGCCGTTGTTCGAGTGTCGATACCCAGGTAAGAAGGTTTAGAGGTCCAGAGTTTCCTGAGAGGTACGAGCGTTCCTGCGGGTGTTGAGGCGTTCCGCACATCTTCCGCACGTCCAAACGCACCGACCCATTCAACGCCGGCGATGCGTTCAAGGTGCCTGACGACGCTGCTGTCGATTCCCGCTCCCGCATCGAGCCGCACGATGATTGACCTTGTGCCAGCCGTGTCAATGGAGTTGAGAACGGCCTTCTCGGCGCTTACTGTCCGACCTGTCGTTAGAAGCACCGCTGCGCACACGGCTGCAATGATGACAATTGTCGTTATCGAAATGACTGGCTGGTTAAGGGCTGAAACCCATGCTTCACGTGTTAAGGATTTGATCCGGTGGAAGGTGTTCAAATCTGAACCTGCCGATCACAGTGGTCGGTGACAGATTGATCATGGGTAACGACTATGACTGCTGAACCGGCTAAAGCGCGGCTCCTCAGGGCTCGCAGGACCACGTCGGCTGATTCTTTATCCAAGTTTCCGGTCGGCTCGTCGGCGAGCAGGATCTGTGGTTCGTTGAGAAGCGCCCGACAAAGCGCGATCCTTTGAGCCTGCCCGCCCGATACTTGGCCGGGTCGCGCGTTGGCCCTGAGCAAGACACCGAACTCATCTAATAAGGAGTTGGCTCTCTTAGCGGCGAGGTGCCTCTCGATCCCTGCATAGAGAGCTGTTTCCATAACGTTGTCGAGAACTGTTCGTGAAGGATCCAGCGACGCATCTTGGAACACAAAGCCGAATACCCTCGATCTAAGCTGAGATTTCTTTCTGTCAGTCATTGCGGCTGTCGGTGCCCCATCTAATTCAACGAGCCCCGATGTCGGTGTGAGCATTAGACCGAGCAGGTACATCAGTGTCGATTTCCCACGTCCTGACGGACCAGTGATTGCAACGAGTTCGCCTGGCAAGAAGGTTTCGTTCCAGTCGCTGATGATCTCCGGTCCGGAGGGATACTGAAAGCTCAGGTGAGAAGCGCGCAGCATTTATGGACCAGAACTAGGGAGTTTTACTGACAACCCAGCCTCAACTCCTTCGACGACCGAGAAGCCCCGGGCGGAAGCTAGAACCCTAACAGCGTGTTCCGTCGAGTTTGAATCTATGAGTGCTACGCCACCATTTGAAGTTGCTACGAGGGCTGCATTGGGCACGACAAGCCCTCGGACTGTTTCGACAATCACGACGTTTGCGGGAATCAGAGTTTTCTCTCCTACCGAGAGCGCGTCGCACTCCGTACCGCAGATGGAGGTATCGCCCGAAGGAACTAGGTTGACGAGAACTTGCTGCTGGTCATTTCTGCTGCGTTCTCCCACTACAGCAAGCCACGGGTCTCCGTCGGTTGCTTGCAACTTTACGGTGACGCCCTCGGCCATGGATGTGCCTTGAGCCTCAGTCACGTCCATGGAGAACACCGGCGCATCGCTGACTTGACGGAGGACTGCTTCTCCACCGGTTAGAATCCGGCCTCGTTCCACAAAAGTGGGGTCGAGTGACACTCGTGCAGGCAGTTTTGGGACGAAAATGATGTCCTCAGTCCGTACGTGCCCGTCAGCTGGAAGCCCTGTGCTGCGCTGCCAATTCATGACAGCCAGGCGCGTCTGCTCTCCAAAAAACCCGTCATTAGCGCCTCTGAAGTAACCTCCAGAACTCAAGAAGGTCTGAAGCTGAGCCACTACCTGGCTCTTCATTCCGTATTCCAACGTACTGAAGGCAGGCAGGGCTCCCTGTGCGATAACGACGGGTCTCAGGTTGACGGAATACAGGACGTTTCCCGAGATTACTTGCTGACCCGGCTCGACATTCACGGAGGTCACAGTTCCACTTGCTCGATTATTTCCGGCAGGCGTAGTTGTCCATTCGGCCGTGGCCACTAGGTTCAGACTGGACCCTATTTCTCCTTCGGACACTTCGATGAAGGCACTCGTATCGTTGTCGAGGCTCACGACCGTGGGCATGAACACCGTCTTCGCGGCCCAGCCACCAGCAACTCCAATCCCCAAGACAATGGCGACCGCCAGCGTAACGCGCACACGTCTCCAGAATCGACGGCGGCGGCTTACGCCCTCCAGCCCCAGGGGCAGAGGATTTCCCCCTAAAGCCATTACCAGAGTTGGGGTTGGGGGCAGACCTTCACAACGTCCTGAAACTGTGAGGGAGTGAGGTCTTTTGGCAGGAAGCTGAAGGGGGACCATTGAGCCTTGCTCTGAACATACACCTGATAGCTTGGTGCTTGGGGGATGTCATATCCTTCACGCTCAAGGCAATCAACAGAGTCCAGAACCTTTTGATAGACGGCCTTGTACTCTTCCTGGCTGATGTCCCTTCGTCCGTCGAGACCAGCCTTCTGCGAGCATTCTGCGATGTCTTGGCTGTACTGTTCGGCTTGGCTAGAAGGGTATTCACTAACGAGACTACCGTCGGCCTCGTTTACCTCCACCGTCCATCCTTTGTCGCCCATGCAGCTCAGAACTGACCGGACGGCGTCTGCAGCCGATGTTGGCCTATCCAGGCCAGAGGATGCCTGTGAACTACAAGCGACTAAACCCGATAGGAGTGCCATTACGGACCCAATGAATGCGATGCCCCGAAGGGCACGCGGGTTCATTGGCAATACCGTGAAGCCGACCATAGCCAACCTTGGCTTGTAACTGACGCGCTGTCTACAACAGACAGACCACCGGACCAGTAATGCGTTTCCAGAATTGGGCCGATCGGGTAGGTTGCGGATCGACTCACTCCACTGCGGGTATGCGTATGAGTAGTTGAACCATTTGAGTGTGACTGCGTTCCAAAGTAAGCCTGAGGAGCCCCATTGGGCCAACAGTTCATGTAGCCCCACGAGTCTGCCCGCGCAGACTGTTGTCCAGCGAAGAGTAGCGCAGCCGACGTTACAAGCACCGCGGTGAGCGCCACGGTGCGCCGTTTGAGGTCGGAACTGACATTCCGAATTTTGTGTTCTTGCAAAGTATCCCCATTCATATGTGGCATTAAATCTGGTACCTAAGAGAGTCGAACTCCCCATGTGCCCGTGAGTAGGCGACCTTGTGTCTCACCTTCTACGTCGATAACGGCGAAGTACCCCAGATGAATAACGGCAATTCGGACGTCATCGGGGATTTCGGCGTTGAGCGTTAGGGTTCCGTTGGCGTCAGAGTAGCTGCAAAATTTTTGGATCGGAGCAAGGCAATCGAATTCAGTTCCGACATTATTTAGTGGTATTCCATCGGAGTTGAGATCCCCGGACCGAAAAAGGGTGATGATCGCTTGGGCAGGAACCGTGGTTGACGAAACATCCACAGCGAGCTGGTTTGCCGGTTCAATTGTCTGCAGAAGGACGTCTTCCTGGCGTTCGGCAGACCGATAGGCCGTCGCCCTGCCGCCCGTCACCCAATCAAAGGCCGTTGGCCTTATGGTGTGCCCATTGACAGCTACTTCGGGCGGGTCAGTGGGTGCTGGCTCGAGAGGGGCGAATGACGTCGGTGCTGCGCTGGGAAGGTTGGGTGAGGAAACGACCGCCACCGGGAGTTCGCCCGACTGGTCGCTGGAGCAGGCAGACAATATGAGGGCTGCTCCAGCGAGAGCCAGAGAAAATCCTAGACGCAGTCCACGTGATGGTGGTCGGTGAGACCCTAGCAGCCGAAGCGCCATTCTGTTCCTGTGGTTTCAGCTCCGAAGGCGCCAGATGGCTCTGAAGACCAGTGGTACGAAACGCCCCTGTAGTTCTGCGAACCCCAGCCGCGGCAGTCCCAGTGCGGGTGCGCGTCCTGCGAAGTCTTGGAAGTCGACTTAGATGACGATTCCGTGAGCATGTTCTCCCACCAGAGCCACCCCAGCTTCTGGAGTGTCGTCGTCACACCTACAGAGTAGACGACGACGTCACAGGTAGTCCGACCGTGTACCGAGGCATAGATGCCGGATGGATGGGCCATATCGGTCTGACCTTGGCAACCAGCGGGACTAAATCGGAGAGCCATTGTCGTGACTCCACCTTCGCCGGACCCCGTGGATATCAAGCTGCCTTCTCCCGATGGTGCCTTCACTCGGGGATCGTAGCGCCAGTCACCGGCGCGAGGGTCGGCATCACGGCTCGCATTCGACTCGGCCTGGCCAACTACCTTACCGTTCGCAGGCTCAACCGCAGACGCCGAGGTGGCAAAGGTTGCGGTCAAAAGAAGTGTTGTACACAAAGCAGCAGCAAGCTTACGAAAATTCATGTTTCCCCCAAAGATTGAATTGACGCCCCATGATTACATGGTTTTTTACTATTTGCAAGCTGACAACTTTATGTCAATTCCTGTCATATGCATGGTTATACTGTTCGTTATGAAGGCGCTTGATCGCATTGACCCGAAGGCCGTTGTAGCTGCCTTCAAGAATCATGAGACAAGCCCGCCTGCTTCGTTGATCGAGTACTTTCCGCGGTCGTTTCCTGCCTATCGGCGGATATTGAACCCTGCTCACGGCGCCTTTCAGGAAATGGTTCCTTGGGCGCTCTTGGCTAGGGATGGGTTTGCTGTCGACTCCACCGTTCAGTGGTCAGACGTGAGTCCTTCGGCTAGCGACCGCTCAATTTCTGAGCCAAGTATGGGCTCCGTTGACGTTGAAGTCGCGGCGGTGCTTCAAGAGACTCTGGCTCGTCATACGAGCACTCCCGAAGAGATCTATTTTCTCGTATGGGAGGGCTATGCGGGTCTTAGTGACCGGTATCGCCTCTCTGCACCTGTCAGTGTTCCATACGGCCGGAAGATGCATGCAGTCTTGGGTTCGCTGTCTGAGGTGACCTCCACCGATGTGGCCAGTCCGCTGGGTGTTCCGTTGTGGTGGGTCGCGGCCGACGGTTCCTGGTGCGTAGGAAATGATGTTTACGCCAGAAGTGTGTTTGTCGGTGGGAGCATTGATTGTCTTCGCGACATCAGTAGCGATCCGAAGATGGAAAGCTACGCTGTGGATCCTGCTCTTACCCGAGTCGTTCCAGAGGATCTTTAGCTGTGGTCCTTTGACCAAGGACTTGGAGGGCAAGACGACCAGTTCGATCTCAACGCCGGTTAGCGCATCGTTTCCCAGCAGGCCAAGGAACGCGTGGGCCAGTGATGCAGGCAGCCGGTGTCAGTATCGGTCTTGGCAACTCTTGTGGGACAAGCTTAAGTCGCAGCTATGTTGAACGTATCCGAGGGGCTGTTGCTGGGCCGGTCGGCCTGACTCGGGCGCGACCCAGAGCGCGGCGACGAGTCCCTCATTGGGCAGGGTGGTTTTCGCGTCTGCGGGGAGCTTGTCGTAGGTACAGGCGGCAACCGCCATGAGCGAGTTGGAACGCCCGAGGCTGTACCGGACGCTGCGGTCGTTCGAGCGACAACAGTTCAGCACCCTGGTGGCATTCTTGATGTCCGGGCTCTTACCTGAGGCTGTCGCTTCGCCTGGCGTAGGGGTTGTTACCAGCCCATCCGACGGTTCATGGTTATGGCCCGATGGGCGCAACGGATGGCGTGAAAGTTAAGCCCGATCAGGCTCAAAGAACCAGCAAGCAAGCACAGGCCGGCCAAGAGATCCACGACGACAAACGTGGCCAAGGACAGCAAGACGAAAGCCATGAAAAGTAGAAACACCGACGCGCTGAGCCACTGACGCGTAGACCACCCGTGGACCCGTATGCCTGCTCCGTCGTGCAACCAAAGCCGCACGCGCTTGGTCAATGACAGCTTCTCTGTAAAAGGATTACGTTCCATGGCTCCAGCCTTCCATCAGCCACTGACATTCCATGGTTGAGCCAGCCACCCTCTGGGTCGGCAGGCTGAGCTGGACCTGATGACGGGCTGTCGGGAACGGACCCTTCTATGGCACCTGTGCTGGAGGTCTACCTCAGAACTCCCGTGACTTGCTATGGGCGTACCCGGTTCCTGCTCGAGGTGTCGAGCCCTCGTCGCTTGAGGGTTTCATTCATCCGTTGCTGTGGTCACGCGGATTTCTTGGCCGTCGAACTGTGGTGGGCGGCTTTGCCGGGAGAGTGAGGGAACCGCTGTCGGTGGTGAAGGAGATTGACGCCGGCGGTGCCGAGTTGGGTGAGAGCGTGCTTGGTTTGGGCGCGGTCCCATCCCATGCCGGTGCGGATTTCCGACCAGGTGGGTCCGTGGCCGCGCCGTTGCCAGGACGCGCGGATCAGCGTGCTGAGTTGCTCGACGACGGCTGGGGCGAGGTCTACGGGGGTGGTCTGGGCATTGCGGCGCAGGTGGGCGTTTTTGCGGGATTCTTAGCGGGCGGCGACTTTCTTGATGGTGGGGACTTCGTTGTTCTTAATCATCGCGTCTGCGATGATCTGGAACTTGGACCCGGGCCGGTACCTGTCGACGTGTTCTGCCAGCTGGTCCACACGGGCGTCGGTGATCCGTTCGGGCGGGACGAGACGCTCGAGCCACGCGCGGGCGTCCCGCTGCCGCCTGGCCAGGCTCTTTCGTTTCCAGGTGCCTTTGCTCTTCGGCTTGGTCGTCCTTGCAGTAGCTTCCCCATCGGCCATGTCCCCAGAATAACGTTGCGCGTCCCCGTATTCCGGTAAGCAAGTCCTTCGCGACAGCGCCACCGGGCCCGGGTTGGAACTCGGCTCCGAAGCCTAGGAATAACGGCCTATAACGTCTTATAACAAGGTTTGTTATAAGTCGTTATCTTTTGTTAGTGCCTGGGCGTGAAGCTGGGCCAGCGATTCGCTCTCCATCTTGTGCGCAGCCTTCCGTCAGAACGTAACCAACTTCTGATCAGCAGCGACGTCGTTGGCGGGGTCTGTCGTTCATGGTGCCCAGCCGGTAGGGACGGCTTCGGTGATCAGCCTTGGTGTGTAGGTGTCTTGGCGGTTGTAGAAGTGGTGTCCTTCCCGGCATAGCTCGAACGGTCCGGTGGGTGAGAAGAGTGTTTTGGCGTGGGCGTCCCAGTGGTAGACGAACCAGCCGGAGAGCGTGTTTTCCTCTTCTGCGCGCACGTATTCTTCGTAGAGGGCGCGGAGCCTGGTGACGGCTTCGGGGTGGGTCCACCATTGCGGGCACCAGTACCGGGTGTTTTCATCGTCCGTGACGGCTTCGATGTCGTGGATGAAAGCCTCGACCCAGTCCACGAAGTTATCGATCAGGTCCTGTTCGCTCAGTTCCGGGGTTTCACTGGCTGTTTCGCTCATGCTGGAACCTGCTGTTTCGGGGCCCGATCCGTGGCCGGTTGCGGTTCTCCTTTGGCGATGGCGGTGGCGGCATCCATGCCGGCTTCGATGGTTTTGCTCAGTTTCTTGTTCTTGTGCCAGGGCGTGAGCCGGAGCAACGCGGCAGGGGCTGCGTTGCTGCTGAGGATCCCGGAGAACTTCGCCAGTTCAGCGAAGTCCTGCACACTGACCTTCGGCAGGCGCTCCTTCCGGTCGGAGCCGTGTTCCTTGCGCTGGTAGGTGCCGATCGCTTTCGACAGCCCTTCGGTCCAGTCGGTTTCCTCGTTGCTGCCCACGAAGCGGGCACCGGACATTTGCCACAGGGTCTGCATGCCTTTGGTGCCCCATTCGCTGCAGCCTTGGGACCAGCCCTGCAGGTAGAGGGTGAAGCAGAGGCCGCGGGAGCCGTAGTGGCTGAAGTCCTGCGGCAACGTGGGCCACGGGACGATGTTGGCAACTTCGTCCAGTTCGCCGACCAGCGGCACGGTCAGCCGTGCTTCGCCCGGGGTTTTGCGGATCGCGGCGTTGCAGATGGCTTTAATCATCGCAGTGAGAACGGCCCCGGCCCCGCCAGGGCCACGCTCGGACAACAGGATCATGGTCTGCCGGCCCTCCATGAACTCTGCCGGGTCAAAATTGCGGATACCGGGCGTGGGTGTCGTCCAGGCGAGGATGGCATCGTGCACCAGGTCACGGCACATGCGTTGTGTGGTGGCCACCAAGGAACCGCGCGTGCGGTCGGGCCATTTGTCGAAGCCCCTCATTTCCGCAGCAGGCCGGGGGTAGTCGTCGGCAAGGATGTTGCTGACCTTCTCGAAGGATCCTTTGGAGATCCATTCGTGGACATCGCCCAGGGCCTTCCCGACCAGGGCCACGGCCAGCAGCGTCCACGCCAGGCACGACTCACCGGAGGGGCCGAACTGGGCGTCCTCGGCCGCCTCGGTTTCGGTGCGTGGGTTGTTCTTCAACGACGCGGTGATGATCCAGGAGGCCAGGCGCATGGCGTCCTCGGTGCCTTTCACTTCCCACAGGGGACTGAAGATGAAGTCGGGCTTGTCGGACTGCCGGTAAATCTTTCCGGTATCCCACACCCACACCGTCCCCAGCTGGTGGCGTGCGGCGATCACTTGGGCCACACCGTCGACCTTGTTTGAGGTCATCAGCGCCGCACCGGGGGCCGCGGCCAGGCGAGGGACCACCATGCAGGAGGTCTTACCGGACCCGGGCCCCATGACGCACACCCCCAGGTCCCGCCAGCCCTGATAGAGAACGGCGGGTTTCCCGGCAGCTGTCTGACCCAGCACCTGGCCAGGAGGCAGGCCCACGGCCTTGGGGTGCAGCTGCTGGGCGTCCTTCGTCCGTTCCTTCTCCATCAAGGGTGCAAGTTTGGCCCCTGTCGCGAGGCGGGACCCTAACTCGCGCTGCGCGGCGCTGCCCTTCCCGCCGCGGCCGGCGGACAGGAGGGCCACCCCGAATAGAGCTACCAGCGCCAGCACCACCGCGATCCACGTCGAGGCGCCCGGCCAGGCGAACGTGCCGGCCTTGACCCGTGACAGGAGTTCGGTGACGTTCGTCCACGGCATCCCCGTGGGCGTCAGGAACTCACCAAGAAGAGCGGAGACCCAGGCGATGGCGACAAAGCCGACAAGTACGCCGGCGAGGCCGAGTTTCATCAAGGTATCTGTCGAGGTGTGCTTGCTCATGCGCGGATTACCTCCAGGCCTTCATCAGTGGCGGCTTCGTCGGTGGCGGGTTCTTCGGTGAAGGCGATAGTCGAGGTGGACTTCATGGCACCGTCCGTGTCGGTCAGCTCCACTTCCAGGGGGCTGCGGACGTGGATGGCTTCGAAAGGATCGAACTGGTCGATCTTGAACAGGCACGTTCCCTTGACCAGTTTCGTGATCACCTCGGCCGTCCCGACAGGGAGGGTGAACATCTCTTCACAGGCGAGGGCGTCGGCGCTTTTTTGCTGCTTGTACAGCAGGACCGTGCCGCATTCCTTGAGCATGGAGATGGCCGGGCTGTCTACCGGGATGTCGGAGATGTGGTGGAACGCGAACTGGCAGGACAGGGACAGGGCGCGGGAGAGTTTGGTGTTGCGGCGGGTCACGGTGGCCACCGAGCCCTGGACGGTGTGCCAGGCCTCTTCGATCAGCAGGACGGTGGGGACTGCTTCGTCCTGCCGGTAGAGGGTGTTGGCCAGCCAGGTGTTGATGATCGTCATGACGATCGGCAACGCGGGCCCGTCCTCCGGGAGCAGGGACACGTCGAAGACGGTCAGGCCGGCGTTGAGCTGAATGTCCGGGCTGGTTTCCCCGTCGATCAGGCCGGCCAGGTCGTCTTCGATCATGCGTTCGAGTTCGAAGGCCGGGTCCTGGCCCCATTCGCGCAGTTCCTCCACGGTCAGGTTCGACGCTTTGGCGGCGTCTTCGCTGGGTTCGTAGAGGGCTGTGAGGACGTGCCCGATGTGCGCGACGTCCCCGCACCTTTTCGCGGCCGTCAGGGCTTGGCGGTGTGCCATGCGGACGGCTTTGCCTTCCTTGGGTGTCATCGGCCGGCGGAGGGCTTCTTCCATGACGGCACGGACCAGCATGGATTGGCCGGCCGGGGTGCGGGACGCTTCGGCGCTGTCGTGGTTTTCCTCGTTCAACCGTGCGGCGATGCGGGGGTCCAGGATGTTGATCCGGGATCCGCCGCCACCGATGCTGAACCGGACCGGGGCAACACCGAGCTTGCGGGCAAGGGGTGTGTACTCGCCGCCGCCGACGTCTTTCTGGTACTTCTTATCGATCACGACCACGCGGCGGCCGAGGATCAGCTGACGGAGCACGCCCCAGGTTTTCATGGCCGAGGACTTCCCCTGGCCGAGGTCACCGATGTAGCAGACGTTCGGGGATTCCAGGGTGTCCCCGTAGGCGGTGAATGGGTCATGGACGATCATCCACCCGGACCCGGCATCGACCCCGAACACCAGACCCCGGTGGGACGTGGGCGGGGAGGCAATCGCCATGTGGGAGAACTCCATCTGCCGGGTCGACGAGGGCACGCCCGGCGCTGCCGGGTCGTAGAACCCCAGCTTTGAGGCGAACGCCCATCTCCGGTCGTGGTGCCACCGCGTCGTAGCGTTCGCCGCGGCCTCTAGCTGTTCACGGTCCCTGGCTTCGCGCTTCTCAGCCTTTTTCACCGCCGACTTGCTCAGGGGTTTGTTCAAGGGCTTGTTGCGCCGCAGCCCGTCGGCCGCGGTATCGGTGGCGGCTGCTTCGAGGTCCAGTGTCCCGGTGCGGGCTTGGGACCGGAGTGTCCGTCGGGTTTTGCCGGCCACGGCCCAGGGAAGGGCCAGGCGTTTGAGACCGTCGGTGGTGGTCATCGGATTCCCCTCGTGAATGGCATGGTGGTGATCAGGGCGAGGTCGTTGCGGTGGTCCAGCCAGTCGATGAACTCGATCCCGGCATCGGAGGCTGCTGCCTCGACGATGTCGGTGGTGGACAGGATCTCGCTTGGGTTCTCGACGGCGAAGCAGATGTACAGCCCGTAGGCTGCGCCGTGGTGCCCGGAGCCGGGCTTCAGGTCCACGAGGCGCTGGTGGGAGGCTCCCAGCAGCACTTCTTCGGTGCCGTCGGTGACGACACCGGATTTGGCGACTTTGTTCCCGGTGGCCCTGTCCATCGCCGCATCGGTGCGGGCCCTGGAGCGGGCGCTGCGGGCGTCTTGGAGTTCCATCACCATGGACACCGAATGCACCACGGCCGGTTGGATGCCGCTGATGATCGCCTCCAGCGCCTCGACCGGGACAGGGGCGGGGCTGAACGCCGACGCGGGCACGTACCCGGTCCGGATGTGCCAGTGCCCGTTGACCACCAGGGAGATGGGAGAGGCTCCCCCGTCCAGGTGCTGCCAGCAGTCCATCAGGTCTGCGCCGTCATGGTCGTCGATGTCGAAGTCCGGGTCCTGCAAGTGGCGCAGCAGGGCGGCCATCGCGGCAGGGCCGAGGGGCCGGGAGCCCGTGATCGAGCCCATCATCGTGGCTTGGGCCATGGCGGAGCGGATTTCCTGGTAGATGGCGTGCCCGATGCCCTCATCCCCTGGACCGTAGGCTTCGGCCCGGCGGTACAGGGCGGCGGAGCCGGGGATCCGGAACGTCTCGTAGGTGCGGTGCTGTTCGGAGCGTGAACGGGTGGTCTCACACAGGTCCCCGTAGGACTCCAACAGGATCCGTGGCACGTTCTGCGCGATCCTGCGTTTGACCCACAGCAGGTGATCGGCCGAGTCCATCGGCACGGCCCGGGCCAGGGTCTGGATATGGGTGACCAGGGATTGGCGGCGGGCCAGGCGGGCGAGGTACTGGCCGCGGGCGACGTGCCCGGATTCTTGTCGGTGTTCCTCCCGGATCGCCGACGATGAGCCGATGACCTCCATCGTGGCCGTGTAGTAGGGCTTCTTCACTTTGCCCTGATGCCGGAAGATCACCAAGGGGCCTTCCGGGGTGTCGATGGTGAAGTGCCGGACGGTGCCCACCATGAGAGGTGCGTTGTCCTTGTGCCGGATCGGTACTTCGATCATGCCCTGCTTATCGGCCCGTTCCCGGTCCTTTTTCCCGGCTTTGATCATGCGTGTCTGGGGGCGGTCCTTGACCGGGACGTAGACCAGGGACTTGTTCCTGGCACGGGCTTGTCTGTGGCGGACCTCGACGTAGAGGGCGCCCAGGGAGCGGTGGCCGGAGAACTTGTTGGGCGTGGTCAGGATGACCCCGGCCAGGACCAGCACGGCGGCGGCGATCAGGGGGACGAGCTGGATGCCGCCGGCCACCGCGATCACCAGGCCGGCACCGATGGCCACGGACAGGCCGATCCATTCCGGTGCTGTCCGGTTTCCTCCGAACAGGCCACGGCTCTGGACTTCACCGCCGACAACAACCATTCTTCCCATGACTACCTACTCCCTTGTGTGCTACTGCTGCTGCTTAGCGGCCACTGATGTGGGCGGTATCCGGTGCCATCGAACGGGCCGAGCGCTGACCGCGCATCGAGGCCTGCCGTGCCGCTTCCCGGCCCGCCAGCAGGAACGCTGTTGCCCCGCCCGCTGCGACCTTCACCGATCCCCGGCCCACGGCCCCGGCCCCGGTCCTCAACGCCTGTGCCGTCCTGGCCCCGCCGGTCCCGACACGGTCGGCTTTCTGCAACTCGCCAATCGTGCGGGTCTCCGGCTGCCCCTGACCGCCCTGGACTGCGGGTGTGCTTTGCTCGTCGGGGATCCTCGACGCTGCGCTGCGGCGCCCGGAAACACCCGAACCATTCGAACCACGCCCCGCGCCGCCCTGGCCTTCTGCCGGGGTGGCCATCGACGACGACCCCGATGTTCCGGTGCTGCCGGGGCGTGCACCTCCGCCGGGGGTGCCGGACTGTACCTGCGCGGTCCTGCGCTGCCTGATGGCTGACGCGATAGCCGCTCCCGCGCCGGCGACCATGGCCGCACCCGCGACCGACTGCCGGCCCTCGCCCATGCTCGTTGATGACGAAGGGAGGATCGGGACGTACTTGTAAAGCATCGGCAACGCGAAGGCCAGCACCAGCATGGCCGCTGCGGCCAGGAACACTGAGGTGGCGTTGACCATGCCGTCATCGACGCCCTCACCGGCGAAGGCCGGGCGGGAGGCAACGTAGCTGAACACCGCACCCATGAGCAGCAGCAACAAGGGCTTGGACAGGGAAATCCCCAGCCACAACGAACCGACCTTGCCCACGCGTTCGCGGTACTTCGGGTGAATCATGAACCCGATCATCAACGCGATACCAACCCCGAGCAGGGACAGGGCCAGCGGCTGCAAGGCGAGCAACCCGAGCATGGCCCAGGCGGCGATGAACAACAGCCCGAACAGCAGGACAGCGGCCAACGGTCCGAAAGCGCCGCTGGATTCGTAGGACGCGAACCGGGAAATGGCCACCCCAAAATCTGTGACCCGGCTGGAGGTCCAGAACGTGATTCCCTCGGTGAGGCCGGTCATCCATCCGTTGATCACGTGCCCGAGCGCGGGTCCGAACAGCACCAGGATCATGGACAACGGCCCGTACCAGAGCAGGGATGTTCGTGCCGAGTCCATGTCGATCTCTTCGTTGGACACGTCTTTCCAGAGCTTGAAATACATCAAACCCATGACCAGGATCCCGATCCCCGCGAAAGCAGCCCACGTGGCTCGGAAAGCGTCGTCTACCTCGAACACGGAGACCTTCAACAGGTTGTTCAACACCTCATTGGTGGACTTAACGCCCTCGGCCTTGACCGTGTTGGCGAACTTCTCAAACCCGTCCTTGGCGTTCGCGATGAACGCCACGGTATCGACTGTGCCCAGCACGACCTGACCGCCCGGCATCGCTGAAAGGGCCGCCCGCATCGCCACCCCGGCAATCGGTAGGAACTTTTCGAAGGCAGCGCCTCCGGCGCACCACGTGGTGGCAGTAGTCGGCGCACCGGCACCGGGCAGTGCAGCACAGAAGGGGACTGTCTTTTTGGTGTCGTAATCCAGCACCTTTTCCGGCGTGGTCAGGAAGCTGCCGAACGCTTTGGCCGCAACGTTTTCACAATTGCTGCCGCCCATGGCTCCGAAAAACAGCATGTCAGCGCAGGCTGATTTACCCAGTTCCTGGTTCAGCCGGTCCCGGATCTTGTCGCGCTGATCCGCGGGCAATCCAGCAAGGCGCTTGAGCTGGTCCGCGTTCAATTTCTCGGACTTGCTTACGTCGTCCGCTGCCTGGGCAGGGCCGGCCGCGATCACTCCGAAGCTAAGGAACATTGCCAGCACGATCGCGACCAGACGGATGGCTCTGCTAACGCTTAGCGTTTGCATACTCGACCCACCCCTCGCGGCTGACATCTGCGAAGAAGTCGTTGATCCACTCATCTTTTAGCGCAGGGGCGGTCTCGTCGCCGTAAGTGGTCCCCAGACTGGTGGGCCCTGAGTCCTTGACTCGGCCGGTGAAATCCTGGCCGCTCTGAACGATGGCGAAATCTGAGATCTTCCAGTCGCCGGCCCAAGACAGTTCCAGCGAGACTGTCTGGAAGAATGCACTCGGTGCCTTGTTTACAACTGCCGTCGTACCACCAGTGAAGACCTGTACGACTGCCTTCTTTTTCGCGTCACAGCTTGCGACCCGGTAGAGACCGCCTGCGGCGACGTCGGAGCGGGAGTACCAGCCACCATCGAACGCTCCCGGGGGTAGGTCCTTGGCGTTGGCCATCAGATCCCCGCTGAATGTGGCTCGCTCCACCCAGGACCCCTGCTTGCCAACCTCCACCAAGGCCTTTTTCTGTTGCGCCCAGGTCGAGAGATTTACGTCCTTGACGAGCGGTGTGTAGTTGGCGGCGGCTTGGGCTGCGGAGTCGCAGGTGCCGTTGTAGCCGGTGATGGTTTTGCCGTCGCTGGCGGTTTTGGTGCCTCCTTCTCCGATTTTGATCCCGGAGACGGGGAACCCGTATTTCCCCGAGGCTTGCAGGGAGCTGGGTTCGTCCTTCGTGGGTGCCGGGGCCGCCGGGTTGAGGAGAACGACGGCCACGGCGATGATCACGATCACCGCCCCGAGCGCTGTGAGGAGTTTCCAGTGTTTCCGCATGGGTTAGGCTCCTGCTGCCGAGGCGAGTGCCAGGATGCCGCCGAGGATGACGCTGGCCCCGGCAGCGGCGCCGAAGGCGATGCCGGTTTTCTTGGCCCCGGATGCGCCTTCTTCGATGTCATCGGAGTGGCCGCGGTTGCGGGCGATCCCCCACTTCATGAGGTTCCAAATGAAGTATCCGGCCAGGATGAGCAGGGCAAGCGCCCAGAGACCGCCGAGGATCAGTTGGGCTGCTCCGGTGAACTTCACTCCGAACACGGCGATGCTGGGTACTACGCCCTCCAGCGGGTTGTCGATGAGGGGTACGGCGGACCGTAGGAGAATTTCGTTGCCGATGCTGCTGAACATGGTTCGTGGTTTCCTTATCGGTTGGTGGTGTGGGTGGTGGTGCGGTCAACGGTCAGGAGGCCTTCAGCGATTTGTGCTGATGCGCGTTCGAACGCGCGGCGGGCCGGGTCACCGACGAGCTGCCAGTCGATGATGGAGCCTGTATCCAGGGCCGGGTCGTAGGGGATGTCGATCATCACGCGCACAGCGGAGGCAAGGTTGGCGCGCAGTTCGGCCTGCTCGGCGGCGGAGACTTTCGCCCCGCCGCCTTGGGTGACCAGGACGACGGCGTTGGCCACGAGGTCTTTGTAGTGCGGGTTCCCGGTGCGTTCGGACATGGACTCGAGCTGTTCGATCATCCGCAGGGCCGAGACGACGGCGTTGCGTTTGAGCGTTGTGGGGATCACCAGCTGGTCGGTGACCTCGATCGCGGCCAGCCAGTTCGCTGACCGGGTGTTGTTCCCGGTGTCCACGATGATGGTGTCGTAGAAACGGCTCACGACCGCGTGGATGCGGTTGAATTCGTCAGCGCCAATGGACTTCATCCTGTCCGCGTCCTCGTCCGCGACCAGGACGGAGAACTGGTTGTTCCCCTGATGGCGCGTGTAGTAGGACAGCTCGCCCTTGCGGGCGGTGACCGTTTCGAAGGACTCCAGAACATTCAGCAGATCCCACACGGTCCGGGTGGAGTCGTTCGAGTTGGTGCGGACCCCGGCGGTACCCATCATTTCGTTGTTGTCCCACACCAGCGTCTGCTGCCCGGAGTGGATCCCGAAGGTAGAGCCGATACCGACGCTGCACATCGTCTTACCCACCCCACCGAGGGGCTGGACGACCGTGACCTGCATCGGACGGGAGTAGACGCGCTGGATCGCGGACAAATCCGCCCGGCGCGCCAACTCGGCAGCCCCCACCTTGGGGCTGATCAAACCGAAACTGACCGCCCGCAGGAACGCCTGCCAACCCGTGGCCGGCGGCAACTGGTCGTTCACGTTCTCCTTACGCAGCACGACCGCGCTGCGACGGCCACTGACCAACGGCGCTTCCCGGTGATCTGCGTCGGGCTTCGTCTCGGCCGCGGCCGGTTCGGCATCCGGTACGGCGTGGATGATCGTCGCCGGATCCGTGGCAGGCGTTTCGGGCTCGGGGGCGGTGAGGGTGATGGGTGCGCGGCTCTTCCGTTCGCTCCCTTGCCAGTTCGTGCTCATCGGATGATTCCTCTCGCTCGTTTTCGGTTCTGTCTGTGGGTTCATGGAGTCGGCTCTTGCGGGGAGATGGCGGTGACCAGCCACGGCTGCTGCTGCCCGGAACGGTGCAGGAGGACCCTCCAACGGCCCGCGTCGGTAGCGAACGTCGCAGTGACGGTCATCGGATTGCCGGCGTCCCTGCTGATCGCTGGCCCGTCCGTGATCTCCCGGATGGGCACCCGGGCCGGGTCGATGTACTTCGCGTCCTCCGCGTACTCAGGTGCAAGGTGCGGGGCCAGGTCAGCGAACCAGGTCGATTCGGGAACGTCGGGACGTGCGAACAGGGCCATGACCTTGGCCGCGGTGTCCTTGACCGATTTCTCGGCGGCGGCGTCCCACGTCACCTCGAGGATCCCGTAGTGCTCGTCGGCACCGTGACCGGCCTCGGCATGGTGGCCGTCCTGGCCGTCCTGGCCGGCCTGCCCGGTGGTGACCGTGGGGGTGGGGTCGGTCGCGGGTTCGGTGCCCGTCGTACCGGCGCAGGCACTCAAGGACAGCGCGGCGGCAAGTGCGGCTGTCAGTGCGAGGTGCTGGCGCATCAGAGAATGCCTTTCTCTTTCATGATCGGAGTCGGGTCGATGGTGGGATTGATCGGAACCATGGGGTTAGGCAAAGCCCCGGCGAAGAACTCCATGTGAAGGTGGCGGCCTGTGACGTTGCCCGTCGCGCCCTCTGTGCCCAGCGGTGTTCCGGCGGCCACGGTGTCACCTTCTTTGACCTTCACCGACCCGGCCTCCATGTGATACATGCCGATCGTGAGTTTCCCGTCCACGGTCTGCCCGGTCACGCCGGTGCCGAACAGGCCATCGAGGTTGCGGACCTTGACGATCTTTATGTCCGTCAGGGCCACGATCGTTCCCGGCCCTCCGGGGTGAACGAAGTCGATGCCGTAGTGGAAGTTGGCCAGCACTCCCCCAGCGGTCCCGGGAGGTGCAGGGCGGGGACCGTAGCCACTGCTGTTGATCGCCCCTTCCATGGGCTTGACCCACTTACCGGTCAGCTCGCCGATAATCTGGTTGCCCGCAGCCGGGCACACGCCGGACGGGTCCACGGCCGCGCCGGACTCCCCGCCCAAGGCTTTGAAGACCTCCGTGGCTTGGGAACGGAACTTCGTGTAGTGGTTCGGGTCCGCGTTCCGCTGCGTCCGGTGGATCGCGATGGTCGGTTCGAGAGTCTCCCAACCCTCCACCTTCTGAAGTGCCTTGAAGAAGTTCGTCGCCGAAATGGTCGGGTCCATCCGGTCCGCGTACGAACCCCAGGAGCCGTTGGCCCGCTGCTGGAACAAACCACGGGAATCCGGCCCGGCCCCGTCACCATAGTCAATGACGCGGAGCGTGGACTCCCCGATCGCGGCCTGGATCCCGATCAGCTGCGCCGCGACCGGCAACTTAAGGGACTTGGCCGCGTTCATGATCGCTCGGGCATTCTTCATCTGCTCGCCATCAAACCCGGCCACTCCCCCAGCAGGGGCAGGGCCGGTGGCCACGCCGGCGGGCGCGGCGCAAGAGGATGCTGCCTGGGCCGGGTCGCTGTCATCCAGGACCACAGTGACCAGCCCCACCGACAGCAGCAGCCCGGCAACCGAGGCGCCGCTGATCACTTTTCGTACGGTCACTGATGCGCCCCTGCACGGCCACACAGCGACGCATTCAGAGGTTGAGCGACGGACGACAGCCTGTTCTTCAAAACCTGTCCCTCCCCAATGGGCATTGTTTCCACTTCTACTGCCACCCACTGACCTAGAAGAGCAGGGAATTGTCGCATCAGATGCGGCTGCTGCTTCGCGAGCGGCCGTTCACCGATCACATCGGCCATGTCAGCAGCCGACATGACTCCCCCTTCCTAGCAACGACCTGTACTTCCAGCTCGAGGTACTTGCTTCCTGCGCTGAGCAGCTTTGCCTTTGGTCCACCACAGCCAGAAAGGCGACGGCTGGACAGTAAAAACCATACACGCATGCAGTGAACATGTTCAATGCTTGTAGCAAGCATGCCTTGTGCATGTGGCACTAGTTTGCAGGGCGTTAGTATGAACGGGCTCCGTTACTTCCTCGGAACGGTGCTGAAGGAGTTAGCCCTAATGATGATGAGAAGACGCGCTGCGGCATGGCTGACGGTCCTTATGCCGGCGGCCGCACTCTCTGGATTCGCTGTTGTCATGGCCCGCAAGATCGTCAAACGCGGCCCGAAGGATTACCGTCAAGCTGAACTGACGCATAGCGGGCTACTCCGCATCGACTTGGACGACTACACCAGAGCCTCGGGGGACTTTGGGGTTTTCGACCTGGCAACTGAGAAGTATTTACGTGTCGGCGAGGTCACGCTGATTGATGAGGATCAAAAGTATGTGGAGCGGCGGCTCTCCCCTTCAGGATCTGGTCCGGCAAATCTGGGGCCAGTGGTCGATTGGACCCCCGACGTTTTTTTCGAACCTTCCGCAGTCGGCGGACCCTATGAAGAGGTGACAGTCCCCACCAGCTACGGCTTTGCTCCTGCGTGGCTGTTCGAAGCTGAGAACAAGGACGTGTGGGTGATCCATATCCATGGCAGCTGGACCGACCGATCGATCATGTTTCGAGACGTCCACGCTTTCAAGAGCCTAGGCTTTACGTCTTTGGTTCCTTCATTCCGGAGCGACACGGAGGTGAGCCCACAACAGGCGGCGTCGAGTCACTTGGGACAAACCGAATGGCTCGACGTGGAAAGCGCTATGACCTACGCCGTCGCTCATGGGGCGCGAAGAATCGTCCTATCAGGCTGGTCAATGGGTGGGACTATTGCTTTGCTCACCGCGGAGCGCAGCGTCCATCGGGATCGCATCGTTGGAATTGTCCTGGTTGGGCCTGTGACGAGCTGGCGCAAAACCATCACAGCTGGAGCAGCGCGGGCAGGCGTCCCGGCGATTGGAGCGGGCTTTGTCATGCGCCTGCTGCAGGCTCCCACCTTCGCAAAGATGCTCGGTCTAGGCGAAGCGATCAACTTCACCGCGCTTGAATGGGTCGATGTACCAAACCGGGTGGTGGTCCCAACTTTGGTCTTACACTCCATCAAAGACCAAGAGGTTCCTTGGGAGATTTCGCTGGCATTCCAACGCGCCAATCCTGAAACGGTCACACTGATCGCAATGCCCGAGTCCCACCACACTCAGGAGTGGAATACATCGCCCCTTGTCTTCACTCACGAGCTGACGAGCTGGGTCAGGAAGACGATCGCTGGGTCTGGCTAGACTCGCACGTCTAACTTGGCTTCTATGTGGCTGATCCTGCGTTGGGTGGATTCCGGGAACGTCATCAGGTTCCCGCGTTCGTAGTTGTGTAGGACTATGAGGCTTTTGTAGACGCCGTTTTCGAGCGTTTCATTGAAGAGATCCCACGCTGGGCGGACCCGTGATGGATCTGAATGAACCCGCATCCTCAACGCGGTGAGCCAGAAAGCATCGGCCATCCAGAGGCGTAGTCTCGGTATCTGCTTTGACAGGAAAAGAACTAGCCAACCCGCGGCCGTCACCGAAAGCCCCACATAAAAAAGGCGGTCGAACCAGGAACCGACCGCACGGGCCCAGGCATGCCATGGAGAGAAATGGAACAACACCACGTAGGTGATATGGCATGAGACGGCTGCAGCAACCATGAGCAGGCCGGCCGAGAATGTTGCGTACAGGCTCTTCGCCTTATGGCGAAGCATATAGATGATTCTGAGCACGGTGAACAACAATGCAACCATGTAAGTGCCGCTGTAAACGACAGTTGCGAGTTGGTCCATGCGGGTGTCGATGAAGTCCGCGGCCGTTGGACCTTTATTCTCAACGAGAGCGAAGCTAAGAATCATTATCGGAATGCTCAGCAGCGGAGCGTAGTAGGTCCATCTGACAATGGGTACGTTAGCCAGGCGCCGCACGCTGTCGTTGAAGAAGAAGATTGCCAGCAGCGCGAAGATGGCTTGGAGCAGGTTTGTCACGTTGATGCCACCGAGGTAGCTATCAATCACATCCAGGGGTGTTACCGTTCCCAGGACGTAAAGCGCAGCGAGTCCGAAGACCGATGCCACCCACGATGCCCGTGACTCCGTCACCTTGAGCACGGAAGGGACCCGAAGCAGGCATAAGGCGCTAAGCAGCGCAAAGAGCAGCAGTTTCATGGTCTATCAGAGGAAAGGATCGGGACCCGAGCTGCGTGAACGGGTCTTTTTCGACATCTCAAAAGCAAAATCCTCCACCCACCGTTCGACAGGGTGGTTCGGAACAGTACGGCAGCTCATGCTTATCGCTCCGGCGGCTTCCTTTAGCATCTCCTTGGAGAACGTGGGCCCGGAAACTGGAATCTGGAGACTCTCCAGAAAGATGTGTCCGAGTTCGTGATAGATGCAGTGAAGCTTGTACTGCGTCGATTTTTGCGGCGGGAAAAAGATCTTGATGCGATCTTCAGCATCCAACTTAAAAGCTGTCAGCGTTCCCCAGTCCCAGTCCTGCTCAACTAGCTCAATCGGCTTCTCGCGGATCTCCGCTAGACGCTCAACGACTTCTGTCAGAGATGCAGTACCGTCTCCGCATAATTCCCGCACTTTATCCTGAACGAGTGGGAGGGCCATTCACTTTTCACCCTTCATCGAAGCATCAATGATTTCAGTGATCGTCCTGAGCGTTTCAGGTGACATCTCTCCCAAGTTCCGGGCAGCGAAATTCCTTACCTTGAGCTTGCGCATCTGGACGAGGAAGTCCCTCCGGGCCTCCACCTCAGGCGGAGTCTCGCTGTTGAGGTCACATAGATAAGTACCAGGTACTGCGAAGACGAATTCTGCGATCGCCTTTAGGAGGTCTTGATCTGTCACTAGGCTGCCGTTGCCGTTGATCAGGTAAGACCAGCGGGTCCTCGACAGATGAATTCCTTGGGCAGAAAGGGCGTCCTCGACGTGAGCGTAGGTGAGCGCGGAGTTGTGGTCGGCCTCCCAAATATCCACGAGGATCGCCATGCGATCCGCCAGCCGCTCCTTCTTCTGCTGCTGCGTAAGAAACACGCTGCGGCCCCCATCTGCCATCGTTATAGCTCCTTCAGCCAAGCTCGGCTACCTGTATAGACCGCCAGAAAGAGCAGGCGGACAGCTGACTCAGAATTTTACCTGAAACTGCGCGGCGAGTGCAGGCAATGAGTTGTGCATGTGCGAAGCGTGTAGGTAGGCTGTCACCCAATTGGCCTCAAGGAGATGCTGCAGGTGCGCGGCCGCGACAGGACCTGTATGGCTACAGTTCTCTCTTAAACCGGACTCAGGGAGATTCACATGGAGGAATACCACCCACCCAAGCTAATCGGAAAGAAGGCGCCAATGAACTGCCTTGTACTCCCGCACCAGCACTACAACGCCTGGAAGGCGACTCAGCGATACGACATGTCTTTCGGCGAGTACGTGGGAGCTCTGATAGATCGAGCGGAAGGCCGCCCCAATAAACTCGACGGGATGATACGTGCCACCTCGCAGACAGAGGGGCTTTAGCAGGCGTTGAAGCGATCCTGGCGCTTTGGACGCAACCTTTGCGTCTTTGGTTCCAGGCACGGAGGTGGACTACTCATCCTCAGAAAGGAGCGGTCACCATGAAAGAGGCAGCTTCACGTCCCTCATGCTCTGGCTCTTGGGTCAGCGAAGGGGCCACCCATGCCAGACACGACACGCCCAGTAAGGCTTCCCACTTAATGCCTAGCGTTAACGCTAGTTTTACGACCATGACTACATCTCCCGTTCGCAGAAAGCGCGGGACAGGAATTGGCAACGTTCAGTTGGTGACGACTGTCCCTAAAACAGACAAGAAGCTAGTTGTCGATCTTGCCGAGCAACTGGGGCTGTCCCAGAGCGAGGCCATGGAAGTCATCCTCAAACACCTACGCACCGAACTTGCACAAGACGGTATCCCCGTCTGGTTCGATCGGAACCAGTTGCCGGAGGCTCTGCCTATCGCGCAAGCAAGTTAAAGTCTGAAGGCCCGCACTAGGCGGGCCTTCAATAAGTATTCAGTTCAGATCACGTTCTTGGCGGGACCAGATCCGAACTATTCGAAGCTTCCTCTTACGAGGACGCTCCCTTTGTTACATCCTCATCCACGATAAGGAGTATTGCCTCCATGGTACCGGATGCCGTTTTGGCGTCAACGCATACACGCGCGAGTGTCGGCGCGTCATCAATCGCACCCGAGCACGCTTGGAGCCTTGCTCCGTTGATTGCTGGCGCCCCGTCGTACCGTTTGGGGCGTTGGATTGGCCAGAAGTTTCAGTATCCCCGGCCGTCTAATGCGCCGAAGATCACACGGTCGTTGCCGGAGCGGCCTGCAGCGGTTGCTGTGCACGGGGTGGACGGCAGTGTCGCCACGCTGTGCCTGGACTTTGATACGTCCAAGGCCTTGAAGGGTGTTGTCGATGCGGACACTGCGCGAACAGGGCGGTTGTTGTCCGCCTGCGGCTTGGTGTTCGTGGAGGACTTCTCCCCCAGCGGTGGCCGGCACCTGTATGTGCCGCTGCAGGATCGTTTGGACGCGGCCGAGGCCAGGGAGCTGGTCGAGGCGCTGGCTCTGACCGCTTCGAGCCTGGACCCGAGTCCTCATCAGAACGTCACGGACGGGTGCATCCGTGTCCCAGGTTCGGTGCATAAGTCCGGTGGCCACCAAACCCTGATCACTCCCCTGTCCCAGGCCTACGACATTCTGCGCCGCCGCAACCCGGCGGCCGCGGTGGTGGAGCTGCGGGCTGCACTGGCGCCGGAGCTGGCCCGCAAGCGCGCCCTGAAGGCCCGTACCGCCAAGACCGTTGCCGCGCAGCGCACCGGCACCCTGCAGGCCCTTCCACTGGCTTCGGGTAGTGAGGCGCCGCTGCGGCGGGTGGCCCGGACGGGTTTGTATGACACGGCCCGGTACAAGAGCCCGTCAGAGGCCCGGATGGCGGTCTTGAACCACTTCAGCGCCTGCGGCTGGTCCCTGACCCAGGTCGAGAACGAACTCGTCGGCCAGTTCCCCGGCCTGGCAGCCCTCTATGGATCCCCGGAACGTCAGGCACGGCTGCTGCCGTTCGAGTGGGTCAAAGCCCAGGCCTTCACCGCCACCAACCCGGCTTCGCAGAAACCACTCCCCCGGAAACACGGGGAAAAGAGTGCACTTATTAACAACACAAGCCGGACTTTAATCACAGGGGGGCGGGAAGAACCCAGCACTGCTGCTGTGCACCAGCTCGTGAACGATCTGGAAAATATCCTCTACGCGGTCCTGGACCACAGACTGCAATCCAGGGGCCGGCAAGGCCTGAGCCTCCGGCTGCTGATCCGTGGACTACTGGGCTACATGAGGGCGAAGGAAACGGACATCCTCGACGTCGGCTGCCGTACTCTGGCCGCTGCGATGGGCAAACACCACGTCACCATTGCCCGGCTCCTGCCGATCCTTGCCAGCGCCTCAGACGGGATCCTGACCAAGATCGCCGACGCCCACTACAAAGCGGCCGACGTGTACCTGATTCAGCTCCCGGCGCAGTACCAGCAATTGGCCCGGGAATTGACCTGGCGCAAAGGCAAAATTCACGCGATCAGGCCTGTCTTTCGGGCTCTGGGCGACGCCACAGCCCTGGTGTATGAGGCGATCGAACGCGGCCGGTACTCCCCCACGACCGCGGATCTCGTCCGGGCCACCGGGGTTAGCCGGAACGCTTGCTCAATTGCTCTGGCCGAAATGGAAACCCTCGGTATGATCCAACGCCACGGAGGGTTGTGGAAGACCACCACTGCCAACCTGCGCATGCTCGCCGCCCGACTCGGCGTTCTGGATGACTACCTCGAACACATCGCCCGGAACCGCCGCGAACGCGCCAAATGGCACGCCTATCTCGACCGGTTCCGCGACACCCACATCAATGAAACCGATTTCCACGACGCTGAACGCGACGAACACTGGGCCCCACCAGACGACAACCTCCACCTTGGCACGCTGCCTGAGTCTCGGCGAGGGCCTTCCCCGCACGGCGAAATCCTTGAGCCGAGGGATTTTGCGGAGTTTAGTTACTTGCTCGCCCATCTTTCATGAGCGGCTTGCCTTGTCATACCGGTTTCGCGACCAATGTCTGCCCAAGTTGCACCGGCGATACGAGCTTCCGCGACGACTTGATCTAAACGCACGGAGGCTCGACGTAGACTGCGGGCGGCCATCTGAACCGCCCAGGTCAAAGCATGCCGACGCCACTCTCCTAGTGCCGATTGCTCTAGTGCGATCGGCGGGATAGCAGGAGACCCCAGGAGCGCTTTAGCTTCACGTCTCGTCCCCACTATCCGGAAGTGGCATCCAGCCCGATTCCAAGGGTCGCTCGCCCAACCGCATTCGCAGGAGGCCTGCCATCCCACGGTTGAATCCTCTGGGACGATTTCAAAGCCCGGCCGCTGAGGGTGTCGGTGGTAGTGGCCGGTTACCCCCTCGACGACGACGCCACCGGGTTCGTACCGTTCTCCGAGTCTGCCATCCGCCAGAACGACTCCTAGACGGCCGACGTGTACACCGTCTCCCAAGTCCCACATCATCATTGCTCTCTGTCAGGAATTCTTGACAGGTTCATCATAGGTTGATGGCGCCCTTGAGAAGTCGGTCGAATTGTATAATGACAGAAATAAATATCTATTGGCATAAGCAAGCTCTTGAATCCTGGCGGCATCATCACGTCAGGCCAGACGGGCCCTAGAGACCGGGCCGTGGGTCGGGTGCTTAGAAATGCTGGGAGGTGAAGAAGCACTGGTGTTATGGGGGGACCTAACGGGGCTTGCTCATGGACCCCGCCGCCTTAAACGCAGTCCTCCGGCCTTGCTTAATTTCAATCAATATTTCTGTCATGACAGAAATATTGATTGATAGATGCATGGATTGACGTATGGATTGACGTATAGATGGACCTACGGTTGCGTCGTGCGCACTCCCCTGGCCGAGCCGGCCAGTGCCCGGCATTTAGCCATCCATCTTTCTGTCTTGCTAGAAAGAAATATTGCCGACCACCAATCTATCAATCAATATTTACGTCATGACAGAAATATTGATTGATAGATTGGCGGATGGACATACGTAATGATTGGTTGATAGATTGACGGAAGGAACGATCATCAAGAAGACCAGAAGGGTGCTGGCGTGAAGGTAACAGCAATCGGAAACCGCAAGGGCGGAGTTGGTAAAACCTCCGTCACACTCGGTCTAGCCACCGGTTTGAAGCTGATTGGCAGGCGCGTCCTCGTCATCGATTTGGACCCTCAAGCTAATGTGTCCGAGGCCCTGGAGGGGGCAGGGGAGTTCGATGTCTTTGACGTTCTCTACGGCGGCGAGGCCGGCACACTTGGGCAGGCAATCACCGAAACGACCTGGTCGGGGATCGACCTGATTCCAAGCTCCGAGGCTCTGGCCCGTTTGGAGTCTGAGGCTCTCATGACTCCGGAAATGCGTCTCAAGACTGCTGCCTATGGGGCGGCGGAACTTGAAGAGTATGACCATGTGTTGATTGACCTACCGCCAGCGTTGGGTCGACTGACACTCAATGGTTTGATCTGGGCGGATCGAGTGCTGGCCGTGACCGAGCCGGCCGCCTTTTCCGTAAAGGGAGTGACAGAGTTTCTCGAGACGGTCAAGAAGGTCAAATCACTGCCGCACTTGAATCCGGCGTTGGATTTCTTGGGCATCATCATCAATAAGACGAGCTCGCCGTTGACCTCTGAGCATGCCTTCCAGATTGGGGAACTCCAGGAAGCATACGGTTCCGAGGTTCGTGAACCTCATTTGCCCTTGCGGACGGCAATGCAGGACTCAGTGAGCATGAAATCGCCCCTAGCGAAGATGCCGGGAAGGGGAGCGGCGATTATGACAGAAAAGTTCGTTGCTCATGCGCGATACCTGGACGGGGTCAACTGAGATGGCACTCGAACGCAAATCCGCAATCCGCAAGGCGCCCGCAGCCGACGTGGTCGATGTGTTGACGACGGCGAAGCCCGCTGACGCGCAGATTGACGACGAACAGTCATTCGCCATGAAGCCAGAACCATTGGCGGCGTCATCGCCGGAAGGCTCCATCTCGGGGCCGCGTCGACCGGGTCCAGGAAGGCCGCGTGGGAAACGGCGGATGGAGCCCTTCTCATCGAAAATCGAGATAAACCTTCGTGATGACCTGGATGCATACCTCGCCGAGACTGGTGTCACCATCACTGATTTCCTTGATGAGGCAATCCGAGAGAAGTTGGCCTCAATAAATACGTCTGGACAGAAATAAAGTTTTCGCCAGATGAGGTCCGAGAAGCACAAGAAGCTGATGTATGGCGCTGCGTCACTTCCTGACGGAGGCCGCCGGGCAAGAGCTGGCGACCTCCGCAGCCATTGATGGGACACCTGCCGCGGGTTAGGGCAGATGTCCCCATGGCGCGTGATACGGAGGTGCCGGAGAATCATGGAGGCGCCTCCGGTGGGCACCCGGATGATGAGTCCGCGAACAAAGTGACTGGGGAACTTCATGAAACTCGCGATGCGTAAGACGGTTACTGCAGGCGCTGTGCTGGCTTTGGGTGCTGGTGCATTTTTGGCGGGCGCTCCCGCTGCCAATGCTTCAGGCTCAGGGACAGCGTGTCCGTCAGGCCGGGCATGTTTCTACTTCAATTCCGATTTCCAAGGTGCTCGGGCCGACTACGCCAACAGCGACGCCGGCATGGGAAACGAGCTGTTCACCGACGGCCCGGCTGGACGGAACGGATGGGGCGTCCAAGTCAACAACAACTCAGCATCCCTAATCAACAACACCCACGCGTACATCACCATCTACGACAGCCCCGACTGCGTCGGCTACGCCTGGTACATCCAACCGGGGGACCGTCTCAACCTGGGCGAGATGAAAAACAGGGTCAGCTCAATCTACGTGGCCTACAACGGCGGGGCCTGCATCTCCCGGGACCAGTCCTGGGCTTAGCCCTGCAGTAGGCGGGGGGAGGCCCTGCCACGCTCTTGAGGCAAGGCCACCACCGTTGATCCACCCAGCAGGGGGTATTCGTTTGGATGCGAGGGTCCCCCAGAAGAAACGCAACTCAGCTTCTAGCCAAAGGTACCGGCGTCATCGTGAGGTGCGATGGAGGAAGCCTGAACACACGAGGCCTACATTTGTGGGCCACGTGAGAGCGGCGTCCGACGGCGCCTGACATGGGCAAACGACGTCGTTCCGCGCGGAAGCCGTAAGGGGATCCTTCACCGTACTGATGATCGCCGCGGCGCTTCCTAGCTTTGCTCATAACTTCCACGTGGCGTGAGATTGCGGCGGGCCGCAGGGGCCTTTCACTGGTGGGGGATCCCATGGGATCGGGTCCAGGACCTTTTCAACCACTACCTCTTGGGATGCTTTCTTATATACAAACAACCGCACGGCACGGACTCCGATCCACATGAATACGGCATTGTCCTTTGCCACGCTATAGCGGTGTCCAGCGGGGTATTCCGTACAGGCGGCCTGGTCAGTTCGGTCCAAACAAGTTACTTCAAAGTCAAGTTCGCTGGCATTCGGAAGGGCTGAAAGGTCTAATTCCAGAGTGCTGAAGCGCATTGCGGAGTCGCACGATGCAGCCCCACAGCCGCTCATCAGCGAGCCGACAAGTATCAGAGCACTAAGTACATGACTTATCCCTCTGGTCATGCTTCACCATAACCGAACCAGTCCTGCTCCTCCTGTCTCGGCCAGCTCCTGCCTCAGCAGAGTCGGTGTCGGCTAGGGGGATCCTTTAACGTGCAGCTGGCCCCGATCTGTGTGGCGGGCTGGTATGGCAGCATGTGGTTATGAGTGCCCAGCTGGAAGTTCCAAGGCTTGAGGACCTGAGTGATGTCGGGGTTGGTGTCGAGACGTCTGATCAGCCTGGGGTGGTCTCCCTGATGGCGTGGGCGAACGACGGAAGCACAGTAACGCTTACCTGGGACGAGATCGCTGGGTCAGCGAGCATCCGCTGGCTCAACGGTGACGAAGAGCGCCTTGTTCTTGAACGAGAGACCCCGGTGAAGATCAGTGTCCGAGACAAGCGCGGCGTCATTGAGTTCCACGTCTGGTCCCGCTGGGAAGGAATGGCCGGCGAATTGGTCGTGCGGGTTGGAGGGCAAGTGGCGGTCCACGACACGCTCCTACGTACTTAGCAGCCGTCTTGCGTTCGGTCGGGGATCCCTCGATCGGCGTCGTCGTTGACCAGTCTGGTGCAGCCCTTCGGTCAGGCACCAGACCGCTGGAGACAAACCCTAAGGGGCAGGGTACTGGATACGGCTCCGCGCCTCGTCCAATAACGATGTGTAGTCGCCTGAGAACACCTGGACCAGCACTGATTCAAGAGAGCTTTCGATGTCCCACAGGACGCGTTGCGCGGCTTGGTCCGTGAGATTAGAGCTGTTGCTCTTGTTGAACCGCGCCAGCCAGTCGAAGAGCACCAAAGCTTCGTCCCCGCTGAGCTTGACGCTGATGTGCTCGTTCTCGCCCATACCGTCTCCTCGATCTTGAGTCATTCACATAGACGCTATCCTCAAGTGAACCCGAACTCTGCCGGCCTATCCACGGCATCTCTCGATGCATCTCAGCGTTTTGCGACTTGGAGACATTGTCTCTGACCGCAGGCGGAAGCTGTGAAGACCGAACTGCCTGGTGCGACCGTAAGCCGCTTGGTTGGCGGACGCTTCAGCGCCCGGTGCGGGATCCTTCACCGGACACAGTGAACTAGGGCAGGTCATGCCACGCCTGTTCGAATTCTGCCTCGGTAATAGCCCATGGGTCCCACTCGTCTAGCGGGGCCAGCGGCTCCTGGGCCAAAAGACCAAATTCGTCCTCTTCATGTCCAGGGTCATAACGAAGAGTCGGGCCGGAATCGTAAACCTCGATCTGGCGAGTCGGCCGGCCGTCGTCACCGACTTCGAATAAATAAGTGGCGGGACCCCAAGACGAGTACTGGTCGCCTCGAGACTCGTTCCACGACCTCCGGTAGTACTGAGTTGCCATGAGAGCAGTGTGCCCTATTTCCTGTGCCCCAAGGGACGGCTCACCACGTAACGAGGACTTGTTTGAGGCAGAGAAGCGCGCGGCAGTTGTCCCGCGGGGGTGCCTCAATCTCCTAACGGGACTAGCATGCGGTCATGCCCGACAAACCCGCTCGTCGCGTTATTCGTCTGTTCCCTGACTATGGGCACTTGTGGCCGCTCTGGGAGAACAGCACGCCCGAGCATCCAACCAAATACACCATTGAGCCGGCGGACTTGGGACTCTCACCGGCTCTCATCGCCCGGCTTCGAGCATGGTATGACGCCTGGGAAGCGGAAAAATTGCACGTGCGCGGTTGGAGTTCGCCGGATGCCCAGAACGCATGGAGAGCTGAGGGAGCGAAGATTGCGGAGCAGCTTCGCGACGAGGTCGGAGCCTTCGCTGATGTGGAATACGGGGCTTATTAACCGCGGCAAAGAAGACGGCATTGCCCTCAGTTGCGCGCCCGGTAAAGGATCCTCCACCGGACGCTCCCGACGCTCTGAACCAAAAATTTGCCTGCAGGGATTGGGGGCGCCCCGCCGAACGAGCCAGGACTCATGGTGGATGCTTAGAACATGCACTCGAAGCCCAGCACCCCACGGACCCTAGGTTTCGCCGTGTGGAGCGACAATTAAGCTCTTGTGCGCGAACTGCTGGACGCCGGTGCCCCTGTTGACGACTACGGATCTGACACGGCGGCCGGTGTGACGCCCCTGATGGAGTCCGTCGACGAGCTTGAATCCTTCTATGACGGTTCCCGGCTCGTTCTGACACAGCTTCTCCTTTCGGCCGGTGCCGACGTAGCGAGGCGCGACAACACGGAACGGACTGCAATGCACTATGCCGTCGGGGCAGGGCGCATGGCGGTCGAGGTTCTCCTAGCGGCCGGTTCAGATGCGAACGCCGCCGATGACCGAGGGGTCACACCTCTACACGAAGCCATCCTCCGTGGGAATACCTCAGCCATAGAAGCTCTATGCCTAAGCGGCGCCAATTGCGGCACTCCAGACCACACAGGTCGCACTCCCGCCGACCTACTGTCCGAGAACGAGCGTGTGTTCACGTCTGAGGAACTAGCGGCTGTGAGTCTTCTGCTCGGGTCCACCTAGGCTGCGCCGTAAGCCGGTCGCTCACCGTATGTATCGAACGCCTGGATAAAAGTTGCCAGTTCCTGGATCGCGGAACGTACGTATAACCCGTACGGTGAAATGCACGGTGATGGGGGGATAACTGCAACTGTGTCTGGCACTGGCATGAAGGTCCGTCCGGGTTGGCGAGAACGTCGCGACTGCGAGTGAGCAAGGAGCAGCGTGAAGTGCATCTACTCCGGAATTGATAATCGCGGTGGCAGGTGCCGATACAAGGTCGTACGGGCCAGTCCAGTCTTTGCGGTGATCTCCCGCATGGGTATTCCTTTTTCGCGGAGCATGACGGCGTGCTCGAGCTTGTCGGGGTCCACTACCGAGGGCCGACCAGTGCGGCGCCCGTTAGCGGTTGCGACGGCGCGAGCGTGGGCTACCCTTTCGGCTGCGTAGGTTCTCTCCATCTCAGCGAAGAGAGCGAGCATGATCACGGCCAACTGCGCCATCGGACTGTCTGGGTCAGAGGTGTCGATGGGCAGGGGGTCGGCAAGTGTCCTCACGCCTATCCCACGTTCCTTGAGCCCGTGCATCAGATTCAGTGTGTCGCGGACTGTTCGGCCCAATCTGTCGAGGGTGTGAACTACGACGACATCACCTTCTCTGGCATGGTCCAGGGCGGCCTGAAGGCCTGGCCGGTCCCTGGTTGCTCCGGATTTCTTGTCGGCGAAGATTTTGGTGATGCCTGCCGCGGCCAAGGCATCCAGTTGCCGACTGAGGTCCTGCTTGGCTGTGGAGACCCTCGCATATCCGATTTCCATGCTCGAACTGTACCGAAAGTTGTCTTTGTGACGGTGCGTTGTTGGTCGTTTTTTGGAATAACAATCGGGACAAAATATGACACGAGATCCTACGGCTTCGAACTGATAGGGGAGTGTCCCGCCGATGGTGTTCCACTTCCAAGGAAGTAGGACTCTCCTTTATGGCGATTTGCTCGGCGGCAAGTGAACGATTCACTAGCCATTAGCTGATGGCTGTCATCTGAAACTGGGAAGCCAGTGGCTCCCATGGCGTCACGAACGTACGGTGCTCATCCCCACTGACAGGAGTTTCGTCATCTAGTTCCTAAAGCCGGTCGGGAGCGCAGAAGGGGATGCCGTGGTGCATATGCTGGGTCGGTGTATAGACTCCAAGGAATGTGGGCGTTAGCTGCGGCGTTCTCCCTGTGCGCGCTATGCGCCTGTGCTCCTGCGCGAGACCTGACAGTTGCTGAATCCTGTTCTACATATAAGAAGCTCAATGCAGGCGGGGATGCCGCGGCACGTGCCGCAGATATACGTACAGCAGAACCAAGGATGGACGAAGCAGTTGCCCGCCAGGTTCGCCAGTTCTTGGACGCTACGGCTTGGACTGATTCGCACGATGCGAATCACCCCGAGGCGATGGCTCACATCGAGCTTGGGCTGAGTGCACTGGATCGCCTGAATGAAATATGCGGCCTGTACTAGACCCCCGGTTCCATTGTCTGGATACAACCACGGCCGTCTGCGCCCCTACTGATGGTGGGGCATAATTGCGGCATGACTGAACCCTCGGACTACGAACTCGATGCGTGGAACAACATCCAGCGCTTTAAGGGTCGCCCAATTTCACAGGCTCTGAGAAATGCTGGCGAACAAGTTGCTATCCGCGCTGAGGAAATCGGTAAGCGTGCCACGCATTACCTTGAGAGTCATCCAGGAGCCCATTCTGTCGTCGCTCGTGGGCAGAAAATCGTAGCCAAGAGCGCTCATGCAGTCAGCGCCGGGGCACGCAAAGCCAAAGACTCCATTCCCGACGGTATCAGCGACTGGGGTGGCGCTGCGTTTGGCTCGATAAGGCAGACCGCGGGGCGGATTTCACGGGCTGGACTCTCTCCAAAACGGGTCGTTGCGAAACACCAAAAGAACGGCCACGACGTTAAGAGGCTCTCCGACTTGCGTCACCTCGACCTTGAGCAGATCGACACTGTCCGCGGGAGAGGAATGAGCTGGGGCTACCCTCTTGCTGCAGCACTTTCGGGAGCGGGTGCGGGCCTGGTGATTTCCGGAGGGGAACTCGCCGTCCCTGTCACCGGCGGGGCCGCAGCTGCGCCTTCCGGGGCAGCTATCGCGGGGGCATTCGTCGGCGACGCTGCATTTGTTCTCGGTCTCGCGTCCCGCTCAGTCGGGCACATTTCTCTGCTGTACGGCTATGACCCCGAAGAACCGGCGGAGAAACTTTTCGTTATGTCTGTCGTCAACGCCGGCACGGCGATGTCAGCCAGCGCGAAGACTGCCGCGATGGCTGACATTTCACGGCTGACCCAGGCACTCGTGCGCGGCAAGAGCTGGGCGGCCCTCCTTGATATGTCGCTTGTCGCCCAGGTCTCTAGGAAGTTCGCGGAGAAGTTCGCTTTCCGTCTTACCAAGCAGGGGCTCGGCAAAGTCGTACCCGCAGCCGGGATTGTCCTGGGCGGCGCTTTTAATTGGGCCACTCTGGAATCGATTGTCGATGTCGCAAACATTGAGTACCGGAAACGCTTCCTTCTTGAGAAATACCCACACCTCGCTAACGACGAGGCGGTCGAATCGTTTGCCGATGTCGACCACGACGCCCAGGACGGTTCCGACGAGGCAATCAGCGTGCTAGGCGAACTCGCCGAGACGGGTGGGCCAGATCTCCGCTGACACGCTGATCTGGATGTCTTGTCGAGGGCAATCATCCATCCACCCCGTAAGATCGCGCGAGGGTTTCTGGCAAGCACCACTGCGAGGGTCAGTTATTGTCAGCGCTACTTTGCAAATTCGAAGACGACATCGGCGTCGGGATCGACACCTCTGATGATGCCGTAGTAGAACGTCTTGGTCTGCTCCTGGAGCGCGCCCTCGTTTTGGGCGATGTATTTCTGCTTGTTCTCGTTGCTGAGAATGTTGTTGATCATGCGGGTCTGAACGGCAGACGGCGTCAGCCAGCTGAGCGCCTCGCTGCTCTCCATGGGGTCTTCGAACACGGGATCGTCGAAGCCGATGCCGGCGAACTGAGGAACGGTCACCCGGAACGATGCAGGGCCAGTCTTTTCGATCTTCACCTGTGATCCATCGAGGCCCAGTTTTGCATTGAACTTGTACTGGATCAGTGTCGTTTTCTCGCTGGCAGGTACGGCGACGCCGAGAATCTCCCCAGTGCTTTCGTGCCTCGCAACACCCTCAATGTGAAGACTGACTAAGGCAACCTCTTGCACGCGTGTGACCGCCTGGACTACTTGGGAATCGCGTTCGTTGGAGCTGCTGCCGAGCATTGAACTGAGACCCAGGGCATTCAATCCGCCCGTTGCTAAAGCCGGGCCCAGGACCGCAACACCCAAACCTATGATTAGTAGGACGGACCAGAGCCGAACCTTTACCCTGAAGAATTTCATGACAATTCAACCCCCAAGTCGTGAGCCGCCGAAATGCCCTCTACATTCCGTGGTGTGAAGTGACTGAAACGGATGACCCCGTCACGTCTTTTCGAACCCTATACTCAAGCGGAAGCCGTCTGATAATCGCACACCCCAACGACCATTCTTAGGTTTTATGACCTCGGCGAGGCCATCGGTCCGCGTTACGTCCGCAACGCGTTCAGGACCACGACTTAAATGTCAGAGGTTGGCTGTACCGTGCACGATGTCGGCTACGAGCGAAGGAAAAACATTGTCACCTGAGGGCTACCCATACCCGGTCGCGATCTCGCGGCTTAGCGAAGGCGAGATGTCACGCGAATCCCAGAATATCCGTGCGATCAATTGGCTGCTCGGGCAGCCAGGTGGACCCGTTGTCGTCGTGACGCCTGGACGGAAAGTCGAGGGATCTAGCCTCAAGCGGCTTGTTGAACGCCCCGGAGTGACGCATCGGACCTGGCGGGGTTTCTCGTCTGGGGTCCTCTTCGGCGCCCGGGTTCTTTACGCTTGGCCGGACCGTCAGCACTTGGACGACCTTTGGCAGTGTGGAGCCGATGCCGTCGCAGTTATCGAGTGGGACGAACGGGCCACAACGGGGTGGATTGCAGATGCCAGGCCTGTGCAGCTTTTTCGCGACAACACAGTGGAACCCGACATGGTGGCCGCCGGTGAGGAAGCACATGAGGCGCTTCCGAACGGAGTGGAGGGCATCTTGGAGTACATCGCGGACATGGCTGCCGGGTACTCGTCTCGTCTGAAGTGGAACGAACAAGACAAGCTCAAAGCCGACATGATGAATAATCCCGGGCGATGGGCGCCGATCACAGTAGAGCAGGTTCGACGAAAGTGCCGCGACCTTGGAATGAGGCCCAAGGATGTCGACACGGTGACAGGGTTCCTCCAGCGCCGGAAAGAGGGCCGGAGGTTCAACGTGACTAGCTCCTACCGGGACTTCCAGTTCAACTCAGGGGCAACGAATGAATCTACGCATTGATGGGTCGTGGACGGGATGGTCCGGTGACACAATCGCGACTCTAACCGATGGTTCAGTCTGGCGACAGACGGAGTACCACTACGAATATCACTATGGCTACCGTCCCAGAGTCACGATTTCGGGAGGGAAGATGATCGTTGAAGGTATGAGCAGGCCGATCCGCGTCCGCCGTCTCTGAGGATCGCATTTCATCCGCGTATTCCTGGCCTCAAGCTCGCGGCACTTCGGACCCCGCTCCTGCGCACCCAACATGGCGCCAACACCTGCTTTACAGATACCTAGATACATGTATACTCCTGTTCAAGTAATCAAGTAATCAAGTATCTAAGTATGGAGGATTTGTCGTGTTGCAGATCAAGCTGGCAAACAAACAGGACGTACAGAACGACCCCTTGGGCCGTAGTTGGGTAGGGGCGGTGCAGGGCATGAGCGAACGTGATGCTTGGGAAGCCGGCCGTGGATGCTGGGTGATGAAAGCCAGCAGAGCCATCGAGGAAAACGAAGTACGCATCGTGGATCCCGCTGGCACCATTCTTGCTGTAGCAACCATGAGAGGGCTGATCAAGCACGGCAACCGCCTGGAGGTTGTGGGTGACCTGCTGGAAGGCGATCCCCGGGTTGGATCCCAAGTCGAGCTAAGCAAGTCACAGAACCCCATCTCATACCATCAAAGCTGATCGTAAGAGGGCAACATGGTCGAGGGCCGGACACACGTCCGGCCCACCGTCACGATCAGGCCCCGCCGCAACGCGAACCCGCCAGTGCCATCGGGCACCGATATGATCCGGGCATGACTGAATTGGATCTTCTCCTGCAAGCCATCGCAGACGATCTCGGTGATCACACCACCTGGAGCGCCCCCGTAGAGTTTCCTAACTCGCTTGCCCTGTGTGCTCTAAACTCCGCATACTCACTCCGCGGAAGTTCGGCCGCAGCGACAAACGTGCTTGCCCGGTACCGGGCGTTTCGTTCCACAGCAGACACCGATACCGGCCCAGACCTGATGAAGGCTATTGACGACGCCGGCGGCCCAACAGACTTTGCCCGGGACATCCTGGGCAATGAAAGCAAGCTCCCCGGCACAAAACGGGTGAGGCCCGAAGGCGTCTACGAAGGCCTTTCCTTGCTTGCGGCCTTGGACGCGCCAGTCACCAGCACAGAACACCTTCGAGCCGCTGCGACCGACGGGGATACCTCCGCTAAGACCGCATGGTTGTCAGTCAAAGGCTTCGGCCCGCTTGCCTGGTCATACCTGATTATGAACGCAGGAGTCGGCACCGAGACAAAGCCCGACGTTATGGTGCGCCGCTACCTCGCTAAGGTTCTCAGCAATGGCAGCACACTAACCCCGGAGCGGACGCGGCACCTCCTCCAGCTCGCCGCCGCGAAACTCGACGTCGAACCCCGAAGCTTGGACCGAGCAATCTGGTTACACGAAAGCCCGTCGAAATAGGTTCGTGTAGTCGATCGTTCTGCCGGTGCCTCGTACAGCCCGACCTGACGACTGAAGGAGAAGATGATGACAACCTTCACTTCATCGGGTCCCTAGGCCTAGGGGTTACCTACGCCCGCGTCTTGGGCTCGCCTGGACTCGTCAGAGCTGGGTGAAGTAAGCGCGGATGACGGCGGCAATGAGTTTGCGCCGGGCTGCAAGGAACTCCGGGTACGATCCGGCAGTCACTTCCGTGAGGTTCGGAGGTATGGCGTTTTCGATGAAGTTTCTTTCGAGATCGCCTGTGCTTGTGATTTCACCGAGGGTTAGCTCTCCGGAAGCAATTTGCGCGGTGACCTCAGCCATGTACTCGGCCGGTGGCTTGTTCCCGATGCTTATGTTGATGGAGGTTTCGGTCAGAGCATAGTTTGCGACCTGGTTGTAGTCTCCGCGGTCGGGGAAACCGTTTTTCTGCAGGTAGTCCTTCGGGACAATGTGATGGATGTCCCCTGACTGCTCGTGCATGGATGCCACGGTGATGCTCTTGGAAAGAAAACCACGAGTTCCGGCGGCAACTTGGGCGGCGAGGAACGTTTGGAAGAAAGGGCTAGCCGAACTGGTGGTCTCCAGTGCATTGGGCAAAGACACCTCCCAGAAGCCGTCCGTGAGTTCTGATTCTTCGATCTGCTTGAGGTAGGCAGCAGCGCCCTGGGTCCCGATGCGCCGGATGTCTTGTTCCCAAATTGATTCGAAGCTGCCGGAGTGCCGGCCGGTTAGCATCGACAGCACGAACCAGCGTCGGACGATACCTTTGCGCTCACCCTCTGAGATGGTGGCATCAGCACGGAGGCGGAGGTAGAGGGCGTAGGCAAAGTTCAGGGCGTTTTTTGAACCGATCATGCCCGGTGAGATAAACCCTGCTGATTTGATGATCATCAGGAAGTTCTCGAAGTGGTACTTCTTCACGATCTCAAGAAGGGCCGCCTCGAGCTTGTCGTAAGCGACAGGGATGCGTGCTTCATCGACCTTTCGCGTTTCGGGGTCACGGCCGGAGAGTTCACTCACGATGGATGAGGCTTTTCCGCGGCTGAAACCCAGCAGCCCCGCCACGCGAATGATGTCGCTGTACTCGGGATCGTAAAGGTCCTCGGAGTCATCCTTCAGCCAAGAGATCGCTTTGACGTATGGTGTCGCGGCGAAGTCCGAATCGTTTCCTCGATGTCACTGTAGGCGTGGGGAGCTACGGCCAGTTGGCAGAAGTAGTCGATCAGCTTTCGGATGTTGCGTCCGCGTTCGCCGTACGTGGCGATCTTGCTCATCGCGAAGTCTGCGCTGCTGAGCGGGACGCCTTTGGAGTTGATGCGGATGAAGATTTCAGCGACCGTCTCGACGTCCAAGTCGTCGTCGAGGGAGATGATGCCGATTTGTGCGTTCTTGATGGCCTGCAGTCGGTCGATGTTCGCTTCAGCTGCTGCGTGGTCTATTTCCGGGTTGGCATCGAAGTAGGCTTTGACGAAGGCGTACGTTGAGGTGGCGTTGAACAGTTCGCTGATGTCCGAGATCCATTCAGGATTCTTTGCAATGAATGGTGTGAGAGTAGCGAACTCCTCACGAACTGGGTTGAACGCAATGACAATGCGTACCTGCTTGTAGCGCTTGTTCACCACCTTCATTCCGGCCACGGCGGCTCTAAGGGCGGTGACGCGCTGCTGCCCATCGATCAGGATGTGCTGATGTGCTGCCGATTGCCCGCCCTTGAGGTAGGCACCAACGGACTGCCAGGTGATGAGGTAGCCGACCGGGTATCCCTTGTAGAGCGAATCCACCAGATCACGCACTTTAACGCTGTCCCACACGAACGGACGTTGAAGCTCAGGGATAGCAATCTGCTCTCGCCGAACATCCTCCAGAAGCTGCGTCACAGCAGATTGAGTGACCTTGTACTTCGCCATCTGACTCCTCGTCCTCTACCCAAAAATGCAATCAGCACTTGTCGCCCAGATGTCATGGCGACAATGGCTCGTTGCTCGGAACCAGAAACCACGCTGATCACTGCATGACGCCATGCTAGCGGCAGCAAGGCTGGGCCATTCCGCCACCATGCCGTATCGAGAATTTCACCGAGACGGGTTACCAATACGAGACCACTCCCGCTGAAGAGCGATGCCGTTTCTAGCGGAAGCGTATACGGAGGTAGTGTTCTTGCTCGGTGGTGAGGGCGCCCCAACGGGCGCCGTCAAATGGCAGCCTGCCGTATTTGTCGCGTAGTGCCTGCCGGACCGTTTTTGGGTTCTTGCCTAACTCTCGCGCCAGCTCGACGGGCGTTAGCCCGTTCGTCGCCTGGACGTGTTCAACGCCTGGAGGGACAGCTGGCGCCGGATTTGCTTGGGCTGATCCTACGGAGGCGTGAGCTGATGCCTGTCGGGCCATCAATTCGCGCGCCAAACGGAGGCGCGGAAGAGAATGGGGGTTGTTTTTGATGTTCAGCGGTGGCGCCCAATGTTGGATGACTTCGATCTCGACGGCAGCAAGTTGGCCTGCCAGCCAAGCAGGCATCTCCCAAACGGCGAGTGACAGGTGCTCATGCATCCATGCCGTGAGCCTGGCGTCCCCGTCCGGCGTCAGCCCGTAGTTCGAGAAATGTCCTGGCTTATCTGGGTTCCGCGGGACAGCATCCAGAGAAAGCGGATCACGTAGAAGCGCAGCGAAGGATCGCCGCACTGTGGAGCTGCCGGTTGCGGGCTTCTTGGCGGAGTCTGCAGCGAAATGAGTATCGACTTCCCGTCGAACAAGGTTGTCTTCACTCTTCCCCACATACAGCGCAGTTCCCGGTTGCGGGTCGAGGCCTAAATCGATCCAAGCCCCGATATTTCCGTAGATTGCATACAGGCCTGGCACGGGTCGCACCCGCTCTTTCGCCCGAGTAATAGGCCAGTGCTCTCCTGAAAGCGTTCTGAGAATTTCGTGTAGATGCCGGGAGGGTTCGGGGGCGGTCATGAGGGGACCCTAGCAGGTACGTCCAGCTGCCCCAGGCCCGTCGTTCGAAATGGACATAGGGCAGGAGATATGGGGAACCGTGGTCGTGGCCCATGAAGCAGCCACCTGCATACTCCCGCGAACTCAAGAGGACCAGCGCCAGGGACTTAACAATGACAAAGACGAGCCGGACATGTTCCACCCCAGGGCTGTCCCACTTCCAAGGAATTGGGACAGTTGCAGTCGCAGTATGATCGTCGACTATGTATGACGAAGCTTTCTCGCTGTTCGAGGTCGACAAACCTGCCCCGTCTCCCAACGTCCTTGTTCCGCTCCCGATCAAAACCGAGCAAGTTCAAGCGATCCGTGATGCGTTTGAGGGGGCTGGGGTGGTTAGCCAGGACGATCGCAAGGCATTGATTGAATCCGTCGTCTTCCGCGACGTAGCCAGCCTTCGCGAGCTTAAGGCCGTCGAGGCCCGAAGGATTCTTCAGCGCATCGAGAGTCTTCGCAGCCTCAAGAAAGCAAGCCCCGGATCGGCATGGGACAACCGTGAAGAAGATACTTGGATCGACAAGCTCTAGCAGGGATCCTTTTTCGTTGAACTTCCTATGCACCGTGACTGTAAGGCGTCGTCTCTTCACCTTGAAGCGTCAGTTAAAACGCACGGCGGGTAAAGTCAAGTAAGCTGCGGCGCCTTTTGGGTCAGCCCGGCCTGACTGACTTCAAGGAGTAATAAGTGGCACACCTCGACACGCTGATCGATAGGATTTCAGATCCGAAGTTGAGGAGTGAGATCCAGGAGCAGGTCAATAAGCTGGCGGCCAAGACCAGCTTCGGCCTGGTTTTCGAAGAGCATCGCCCAGAGACGGTAACGCTTCCCGGTTTCGAAATCGCCCGTGGAGGCAAGGTTGCCTACAAGGATGGATCGAGGCCCGGTATCTGGACAGTCCTCAGGTTGGTCGATGGCGTGGCCACGATCGTGAGAACAGGGGACACCGGTGAGCGAGCGACTGCTCAGGTTGATGAGCTTGTCGTCATTCGTGAATTCGGCGATCCGATCTACCCTGGTTTGGAGCCGATGGGTGCGGTCTCTCGTGGCGGTGACAAGCCGTTTCATACGGTCATCAATGCCGAAAACTACCACGCGCTCCAAACCCTGCTCTACACCCATGAGGGGAAGGTCGACGCGATCTACATCGACCCGCCCTACAACACAGGGTCACGGGACTGGAAGTACAACAACGACTACGTCGACGGCGATGACCAGTATCGGCACTCCAAATGGCTCGCTTTCATGGAGCGCAGGCTCAAGCTTGCGAAGCGACTCCTCAACCCAGCAGACTCCACCCTCGTCGTAACCATTGACGAGAAGGAAGTCCACCGTCTCGGCCTCCTGCTGGACAAGGTCTTTCCCGAAGCGCGGCGCCAAATGGTTACGATCGTCATCAATCCAAATGGATCTGCGCGCGGTCAGGAGCTTTCACGGGTCGAGGAGTACGCCTTTTTCCTTTTTTTCGGAGAAGCCGGCCCTGGGCTCGTGTCGGAAGACCTTCTGAGTGGCGAGGAGACGGTGCCTGTTCGTAAGGATGTCCGCTGGGAGTGGCTGCTACGAGGCGGTGCCAACTCTCGGCGACAAGATCGTCCGAACCTCTTTTATCCGATATTCGTTGACCCACAGACAAAGCGTGTCACTGAAGTCGGGGAACCCCTTCCAATCGATGGCAACCGTGCGGACGTCCGGCCGAAGAAGGGATTGGTCACCGTTTGGCCGCTGAAGACGGACGGCCAGGAGGGCCGCTGGCGTGCATCCGCTGAGTACATTCGGGAGCTCCTGGCTGCGGGGCATGCACGACTCGGTGCGTATGATTCGAAATTGGACCGATGGTCGGTCCTCTACCTCGGGAAGGCTCAGATACGCCGCATAGAAACTGGTGACATCGAAGTGACCGGCCGTCGGGAGGACGGTTCGGTCATCCTCCAAGAGCTCGTTTCGACGAGGCGCACGCCCAAGACCGTCTGGAACATGTCACGGCACACCGCGGGGGAGCACGGCAGTAACCTGCTCAAGCGGTTTGTGGGAGCTAGGTCTTTTCCCTTCCCTAAATCGCTCTATGCAGTTGAGGACGCACTCCGAGCGGCGCTCGGGGGCAAGAAGGAAGGCGTGGTGCTTGATTTCTTCGCAGGCTCCGGCACCACAGCCCACGCCGTGATGCGGCTGAATCGGCAGGACGGCGGCCGGCGGCGGAGTATCAGCATTACCAACAACGAAGTGTCGGCAGAAGAGCAGGCCAAATTGCAGGCTGAGGGCCACCGGCCCGCAGACGCTAGCTGGGAGGCACTTGGCATTTGCGAGTACATCACGAAACCACGTCTCCAGGCTGCTATCACCGGTAGGACTTTAGCCGGTGAGCCCTTGAAGGGCGACTATCGATTCGTCGATCCGTTCCCGATGGCTGATGGCTTTGAGGAGAACGTCGAGTTCTTCAAGCTGACCTATGAGGACAACCAGTTGGTCCGGCTCGGTCGGAAATTCCACGCTATCTCACCGCTCCTGTGGATGCGCTCCGGTGCGGAGGGAACGCGCATCGATGAACTCCCAGACGACGGTTGGTCTCTGCCCAAGGACAGCTTCTACGGCGTCCTGACCGACATTGATCAGTGGGAGCCGTTCGTAAATGCGGTCAACGCGCGTGATGATGTCCGCTCCGTCTTCATCGTCACTGACTCGCAGGCCGAGTTCGAGGCCATCAACGTCCAGATCGACCAGGGTATCGACTCCGTCAGGCTCTACGCGGATTACCTACAGTCGTTCGAGATCAACACCAGACAAGGCTAAGCACCTCTATGAAATTCAAGCTCCGTGGCTATCAAGCAGTTGCCAAGCGCGATGTCCTCGAAGACATAAGCGAGGCACTGGAACGCTATATCGAAACCGCTGGCGAACGTGTCACTGCCGTGCAGCTGACCGCACCGACGGGATCGGGCAAGACGGTTATCGCCTCCGCCGTGATTGAAGCGGCCCTCTTCGGCTCTGATGACTTCGTTCCCAACCCTGACTGGACGTTTCTCTGGATCTCCGATGATCCATCGCTGAACGAACAGACGGCCCGCAAGTTCTTGACGGCATCGGACAAGATTTCGCACGGCACGATGGAGATCATCGAGTCAAGCTTTGACCAGAAGGTGCTCGATCCAGGCAAGGTCTACTTCCTCAATGTCCAGAAGCTCAACTCAAGTGCTCGGCTGTCCAAGGAGGGCGGGGGAGACCTGCGCGAGTATTCGTTTTGGTCGACGCTGACGAACACCATTGACATGCGGCCGGACAAACTGGTCATCATAATCGACGAGGCGCACGTCGGCATGAAGACGGAGCGGTCCCGCGACACCATCGTGTCGCGGATCATTGGCGGGGCGAAGACCGGCCGTCCGCCGGCGCCTGTCATTGTCGGTATCACTGCCACCCCTAAGCGCTTCGAGAAGGCGATGGACACGATGAAGCGTCGCGTCCGCGCCACGCGCATCGGTGTAGACCAAGTACAGGCATCGGGCCTCCTGAAGGATGGGCTGGTGTTGGCCTCGCCGCAGCAGATCGCAGCCAACTTCAACGAGTCTGCACTGCTTCGCCACGCCGTCGCGACCGTGCGCCGATACGAGCAGGATTGGGCGACGTATTCAGCACAGAACAACGAGCCCCAGGTCTTGCCGGCCCTGGTTATCCAGGTCGGCAATACGCCATCTGATGACGAGCTGTCCGCGATCATCAGTGTGGTTCTTGAGTCATGGCCAGGCCTGAAGACCCACAACATTTGCCACACCTTTGGCGAGCATAACGTCCTCAAGGTTGGCGCCTACGCGATTCCATACTCCAATCCCGAGGACATCCAGGACGACCTCGACATCCGCGTGGTGCTCTGCAAGCAGGCCATCACGACCGGTTGGGACTGCCCGCGGGCTGAGGTGCTGTTGTCGTACCGTGTGGTCGAAGAAGAGGACGCCATCACCCAGATCATCGGCCGTATGATCCGGACGCCGCTGGCCCGTCGCGTCTCGCAGAATGAAGCCTTGAACTACGTGCACTGCTTTTTGCCCAGGTTCAACAAGGCCGGCGTGAAGAAGATTGCCGACAGGCTCAAGCTCGGTGACGACAGCTTCCGCCAGGAATGGTTGCACCCGGAGACGATGGATAAGGATACCTTGCCAGAGCTCGTCCCGGCCGTCCCGTCGACCGAGATGACGCTTGCCGGTAGTACCCTGGCAAAGCGCGCCACGACCTTCAACACGGGTCTGCGTGACGAGCTGATGCGTCGACGTGACGCCGAGCTAAAGGACCCCAAGCTATTTGACGACGAAGCCGAGCAGTCCTTCACGCCGCCGGTGGAGCCCGCGGAGGTGCCCGAGCCCGAGGAAGAGCTGATCATCGTCGAGGAGCAGGAGCTCACCGACGGCCCCGGTCCGACCGGCGTCAACGTCATCACGCAGGAAAACGTCCGGCTCGGCCGCAACCAGCGTATCGATGCCAACGTCTTCGAGCAGCTGCTCGAACTACCGTCGTACGTTATCCCCGGCGTGCAGTACCGTACCCAAGTCGATCGCTTGAAGAACTTCGCAACTTTGCTTACCGGCGGCGGCAAGAACGCCATTCTCCAGGGCGCATCGAAGATTGCCAATGAAAGGCTGCTCCAGGTGCTCAGGGAAACGCGGCTACAGCTCGACGCCAGCGAGAAGTTCCAAGAGCAAGCGGACAAGCTGGCACACTTCTTCATCGAGAACGAAGTGACGACACTGTTCGACGGTAACGCCGTGCTCGAGATCGAGCAGCTGGAGGAAGTAGAGATCGACACCAAGGGTGTCGAGCAGCTGTTTGCCCAGGCGGAGCGCCGTATCGGCCGTACCATGGCCAACGCCTACCTGAACGAACGCTACGAAGCTGACGGCGAAACCTTCACGATGATGATGTCCGTTGCTGTCGTTGCCCACCAACCAGGCGTCAAGGACAAGCTGGAACACGTTGCCAACGCCACAATCGTTGAGTGGTTCAAGGAATACCAGACTCAAATCAACAAGGCACCGGCGGCCCTGAAGGCGCAGATCGACGAGGTGCGGTCTGAAGCCACCGAGCCGGAGCCAACTGTGATCTCGCTCGCCGAGAACAAGCCCTTCCCCGTGGCCGAAGTTGTATGGCCCAAGCACCTGCTGTCCAGCCCCACCGGTGACTATCCCGTGAAGCTCAATGAGTGGGAGATTCACGTGCTCGACAACGAGCTGCAGGACGACAAATGCCTGGGCTGGTACCGGAACCCCTCGACCGGTTCTGGTGCACTGACGGTGCCGTACACGATGAACGGTCGGCACCGCGGCCTGACGCCCGACTTCGTGTTCTTCCATCAGACCGACGACGGAGTGGTGGCTTCCATCCTTGACCCGCACGCGCAGAGCCTGAGCGATTCAATTCCGAAGCTGCGGGGCCTCGCTAAGTACGCAAAAGACCACGGCGACGAGTATCAGCGCATCGAATCGATCATCAAGATCAACGACGTGTTCTACTCGCTTAATCTGAAAGATAAGGCAGTCCAGACGGTGGTGGAGGCGTACCGCGAGGCGCGTCCTGAAGCACTGTATCTGGAGCACGCCGGGAAGTACTAGAGGCGCACGTCAGCAGCGGGAAAACTTTCAACACGGAAGTGTGACGCCTTGGGTGAAAGCGCCAATGGTTGGCTTGCGCAGCAAGCGAAGGCAGGGGAGCCGGCCATGACTGACGCGACCAATGAGAGCTAAGTAGGCTACCTGCTTGCGGCCAAGGCCAATGTGGCTGTGACAGGTTTGGATGGCCCCGGTAGGACGGTTATTTCTGGCCCCATTTTGTGACTCGCCGGGTTTCGGTGACGGTTATATGTGGCCCC